>JACPWC010000031.1 GCA_016197225.1 Chloroflexota bacterium | reverse complement strand
GCAGGAAGACCTGGGTGCTGGTGGCTGTGGGTTGAGGCGTGGCTGTGTTGGCGGGCAGAGAAGTGCTGGTGGCTGTTGACGTCGGGCTGGCCGCCTGTTTTGTGGCAGTGGGTTGAGACGTGGCCGTGTTGGCGGGCAGAGAAGTGCTGGTGGCTGTTGACGTCGGGCTGGCCGCCTGTTTTGTGGCAGTGGGTTGAGGCGTGGCTGTGTTAGCCGGCAGAGAAGTGCTGGTGGCTGTTGGCGTCGGGCTGGCCGCCTGTTTTGTGGCAGTGGGTTGAGAGGTGTTTGAAGGTTGGGTTGTGGGCGACGCGGCCTCTCTGCTTGAGGTGGGTGTGTAGCTTAGCGTGGCAGGCCTGGTGGGCTGACTCTCGGCGGCGTCGTTTGGCGCCAGCGTGTTGGAGGGGGACGAAGCTATACTGCCGCTTGAAGCAGGCGAAGCCGCCGACTCAGAAGTGGAGGAAGGCAACGGTCCGACGCTGGCGATATTCACGGTTTGAGCCTGAGCAAGCGCGAGGGTGGGTTGAATCAGTGGATGTGACACGGATGCGGCGGGCAGGGCCGCCTGCAAACGTATTTCAATTTCGGTTCGCTCGCCAGGATCGGTGGTGAGCATGGATTGAAGTTGAAGGGCCGGTTGACGCAACGGGAAGAGAAGATCGCTGGGCTGGCTCTCGGCGGCCACGTAGACGACGGTCGTTATCAGAGCAAAGAGGCTCGCCGCCGTGACGGCCAGGGCCGGCAAGATGAGCACCGGCAGGGCCAGTTTCTCCAGGTATCGCTTCAATCGGTCAAATTTCGATTCAGGTTTCATAATCCATTCCGAGTCAACACAACAGATTTGGTAGCGGTTGCCTGCCTCATAGAACTAAATGCCGGGTGTCAGGCCTCAAAATACATCGCCCGGACACTGGCGTATAATCTTCGCCAATGGCCGCTCTGCTCGAAAAAACCATCCTCTGCCCGGTTCTGATCGGGCGCACGCCTTATCTCAACTCGCTCAGTCAGCGCCTGGAGCAAATCCGCGAGGGGCAGGGGCAAGTCATTCTTCTGGCCGGGGAAGCCGGGATCGGCAAATCGCGGCTGGCCGCCGAAACAAAAGCCCTGGCAAGGCAAGGCGGCTTCACCGTGTTGCAAGGCAACTGCTTCGAGCCGGATCGTGTTCTACCTTACGCGCCGTGGCTCGATTTGTTGCGCGGTTTCGTCGCCTCTCACGATGAAACTGCCCTCCACCCTTTCGCTCCCGAACTGATCAAGCTCCTGCCCGAACTCGGCGGGGTTTTGCCTGAGATGAGGCCGACACCCGTGCTCGAGCCGGAACAGGAGAAGCGACGCCATTTTCAAACGTTAACCCAATTCCTGATTGGCCTGGTAGGGGCCGACCTGCGTGTCGGCCCGCCAATGGACAAGCGCATGGGCAAACACGCAGGTTTGCCCCTACAGATGATTGTCATCGAAGACCTGCACTGGTGCGACGACACGAGCCTTGAGTTTCTGCTCTACTTCGCCCGCCATCTCGTCAATTCTCCAATTCTCCTCCTCTTGACGTATCGCAGTGACGAGCCGACTCCGGGTCTGACTCACTTTCTGGCCGAACTCGACCGGGCCCGTCTCGCCGCTGAATTCACGCTGGCCCGCCTCCCTGCCGACGACGTGGAGCGCATGATCCGCGCTATCTTCGAGCAGGCCCAGCCGGTGCGGGCCGAGTTCACCGAGGCCATTCATTCGCTCGCCGACGGCAACCCCTTTTTCATTGAAGAGACTTTGAAGGCGCTGGTGGCTTCGGGCGACATTTACCTGGCCAACGGAATCTGGACTCGCAAGCCGATTGGCGATTTGCAGATTCCGCGCACGGTGCAGGATGCGGTGCAGAGACGAATTGGAACATTGAGTGAGCCGGCCCGCCGGCTCCTGGCTCTGGCCGCCGTCGCCGGGCGGCGCTTCGACTTTGCCGTTCTGCAACTTGCCGTCCAGCAAACGGAAGGCGAGTTGCTGAAGCTGGTCAGGGAACTGGTGGTCGCCCAGTTGGTGGTCGAAGAGGCGGCTGACCATTTTGTCTTTCGCCACGCCCTCACCCGGCAAGCGATCTATTCTGATCTGCTGGGGCGCGAGCGCCGGGCGCTTCATCGCCGGGTTGCGGAAGCGATGGAAGGGCTTTATGCCCACGTCGCCGAGTCGCATCTGGCCGAGTTGGCGCTTCACTTTTACGAGGCCGGGGTGTGGGAGCGGGCGCTGGCTTATTCACGCCGGGCCGGGGAGAAGGCCCAGGCGTTGTACACGCCCCGCGCCGCGCAGGAACACTACGCTCACGCCATCGAGTCGGCGCGTCAACTGGCGGTGGCCGTGCCCGTCGAGTTGTATCGGGCGCGCGGGCAGATGAACCAGACGCTCGGCGACTTCGAGGCCGCCCGCGACGACTTTCAGGCCATGCTCGACGAAGCGCGAGGCCGCAACAACCGCCAGGCTGAGTGGCAGGCTTTGCTGGAGCTTGGCTTTTTGTGGGCGGCGCGCGATTACACCCGCACCGGCCAATACTTCCGGCAGGCGCTGGAACTGGCGCGGGCACTGGACGACTCGGCGACGCTGGCCCACAACCTCAACCGCATGGGCAACTGGCACCTCAACATCGAACAGCCCCTTGAAGCCTTGAGCTATCACCGGGAAGCCCTGCGCATCTTTGAACTGCTGGGCGACAAGGCCGGCCTGGCGGCCACGCTCGATTTGCTGGGCATCGCCAACTACGTCGCCAATGACACGGTGAGCGGCGTGGCTTATTACGAGCGCGCCATCGCCCTCTTCCGTGAATTGAACGATCGCGGCGGCTTGATGTCCAGCCTGATGATCTATTCCTCACGCGGCACCGATTATCTCGGTCGAACCGCCGTGCCGGTGAAGACGACTCTGGCCGAGCGGCTGGGCGATGGCGAGTTGGCTCTGCAGATGGCGCAAGAGATCGGGGCGCGCCCCGGCGAGGCCCTGGGGCATTCGTGGCTGGGCCTGGCCCTGGCGACGGCGGGCGAGTATGGCCGGGCGTTGCCTTTGATTCGCAAAGGGCTGGCCCTGGCCGAGGAGATTGAACACCGCCACTTCATGGCCACCTCGCACCTGATTTTGGGCGCTCTGCATTGGGACATTCTGGCCCTGCCCACTGCCCGGTTGCATCTGGAGCAAGCCGTGACTCTGGCTCGCGAGACGGCCTCCATGGTGTGGATGCGGATCGCGGCCAGTTATCTCGTGTCCACCTATGTTCTTCAGGGGCAGGCCGAGGCGGCGGAGAAGTTTTTGAATGAGGTGCTCACGCCCGACTTGCCCGCGCAGGCTGTCGGCCAGCGCCAACTATGGTTCGCCCGGGCCGAACTGTTGCTGGCGCAGGGCAAGGCTAAAGAGGCGCTCGCCATCGTCGAGCAATTAATTGCTTCGGCGCCCAACGTCGAGCAGGCGGGCGAGGCGGCCATCAGCTCGCTGGCGCTGTTGCGCGGCGAGGCGCTCATGGCGCTGGGCCGGATGAAAGAGGCCGAGGCGGTTTTGCTGGCCGGGCAAAGGGCGGCTCAGGAGTACGAGAGGCCGCCCATGCAGTGGCGGCTTCACCTGGCGCTGGGCAAATTGTATTTGGCGCGTGGCCAGCGCGATGACGCCGCCGGGGAGTTTTCGTCAGTCCGAGTCATCATTGAGGCGCTGGCCGGCAAACTGGGTGACGCCGCCTTGCGCGAGAACTTCGTGCGCTCGGCCACAGCCGGCATGGGCCGGGCAACGCCCGACTCGCCGCGCCGCAAAGCCAAGAAGGAAGCGGGCGGGTTGACGGGCCGCGAGCGCGAGGTGGCGGCCCTGATCGCTCAGGGCAAGTCGAACCGCGAGATTGCCGGGGCGCTGGTGCTCAGCCCGCGCACGGTGGAAGTCCACATTGCCAACATCATGTCCAAGCTGGGGGCCGCCTCCCGCGCCCAAATTGCGGCCTGGGTGGTGGAACACAAAATCGGCTCTACCAAATTTACCGTGAAAAAGTTTGGGGACGCGGATGAACGCTGATTTTCGCTGATAAAAAACAAAATCTGCGTTTATCCGCGCGCTTTGCGTCTGCGTCCCATTTCCCGTTAAAGCCGGGAGACCCACAAAATCTAAGTGTTTTCCCGGATACGGGTTTCGGACAGGTTGGCTAAGATGTAGACAGTTCAAAAACTTTGGAAAGAAAGGAAACTCTCACATGTCCGCCGAAACCAACAAAACTCTTGCCCGCCGCCTGCCGCTCGAAGCCTATAACAAAGGCAACATCGCCGTATTCGACGAAGTAGTCGCCGCTGAGGTGATTGATCACTTTCCGCCTCCCGGTTTCCCGCCCGGCCGCGAAGGCTACAAGATGTTCGTTCCCGCGTTGCGCGCCGCCTTCCCCGACCTGACCTACTCGCTTGATCTGGAAATAGTAGAAGGAGATAAAGTGGTGCACAAAGCGACCGCGCGTGGCACCCACCGGGGTGAGTTCATGGGCATTCCCGGCACTGGCAAGCAGGTGGTCTGGACGGAGACTCATATCCTCCGTTTCGCCAACGGCCAGGTGGTCGAGCATTGGGGCAACGCCGATCAGGCCGGTATGATGCAACAACTGATGCCGCCGCAAGGCTTATGACCCCATCGCGCGAAACATCGTACTTCAATATTTTGCAAAAGGAGACTCCTCTCATGTCTGAAGCCAACAAAGCCATCGTCCGCCGTTACCGCGAAATTTACAACACCAGCCAACTGGACCGGCTGGAGGAAGTGTTGACCGCCGATTTCACTCCTCACGCCACCTTCCCAGGGATGCCGTGGAACGGCCTGGAGTCTGCCAGGCAGGTTCACATGATGACCAAAGCCATCTTCCCCGATTTGCACACTGCTACTGAAGACCTGATTGCCGAGGGCGACCTGGTAGTGGAGCGCTGGACGCAGACCCAGACTCATAGCGGCGGACCGTTCTTCATCGGCAACATCCCGCCAAGCGGCAAACGCATTACGACGACCGGCATCAGCATTTACCGGATCAAAGGCGGCAAAATCGTCGAGCATTGGGCCGACATGGATTTCCTGGGCGTGCTCCAGCAAGTCGGCGCTGTGCCGATGCCGGGCTAAGAGCCTGTTTGAAAATTGCTCTTAGCCCGCGTCCTCGCGGGCCCCTTCGGGCCAACCGCGAGGACGCGGTTGGGGAGCATTTATCTAAGAGCCTGTTTGGTAAATCGAGAATTTTTTCAACGCCTGATCCAAATCTCCGATCAGATCGTCCGGCTCTTCGAGGCCGACGGATAATCGAATCATACCGTCCACCACGCCCGCCGCGACCCGCATCTCGACGGGCTGGCGAACGTGGGTCGTCGTCGCCGGGTGAACGGCCACTGATTGATTACTCCCCAAGTGTGTAGCCTGCAAGATCACCTTGAACGATTCCAACACCTGCCAGGCTTCGCGCCTGCCGCCGTCGAGGACGAACGACATGAGCGACGTGCCGCCGCTCCCCATCTGTGCCATTGCCAATTTGTGTTGCGGGTGACTCGGCAGGCCGGGGTAGTTCACGCTTTTGATCTTCGGGTGTGCGGCCAGGTATTCGGCCACTTGTTGAGCACTGCTCACGGCGCGAGCCATTCTCAAACCCAGCGTCTCCACGCCCATCAACGTCAGCCAGGCATTGAAGGCGCTCATGGTCGGGCCGGTGAAGTGATAGTGGCCGTTGCGAATGCCTTCGACAAAATCGCGCCTGCCAATGATGGCTCCGCCCAGCGCCGCCGAGTGGCCGCTGAGATACTTGGTCGTCGAGTGAATGACAACGTCCGCGCCGAGGGCGAGCGGACGCAGAATGGCCGGCGTGGCCAGCGTGCTGTCAATCATCAACGGCAGGTTGTGCCGGTGAGCGAGATCGGCCAGCCCTTTCACGTCGGCCACGAACACGTCCGGGTTGCTCGGCGACTCGACGTAGACGATGGCGGTCTTGTCGTTGATGGCGGCTTCCCAGGCCGACAGGTCTTCGGGCGAGTCCACGAAGCGCGGGGTCACGCCGAGTCGAGTCCACGTCAGGCGCAGTTGATTCTTGGTGTTGCCGTACACTCGCCCGGAGCAGACCACTTCGGCGTTCGGTTTATGTTGAACGACCTCCAACACGGCCATGAACACGGCGGCCAAACCGGATGATGCCGCCAGCCCGGCCTCAGCGCCCTCCATCGCCGCCAGTCGTTTCTCCAAAATATCGTTGGTCGGGTTGGCCACCCGGCTGTAGGTGAAGCCGGGGTCTTCGCCCAGACACATTTGCTGGCCGCGCTCGGCGGAGTCGAAAGGATAGGCGACGGCCATGTGCAGGGGCGGGAAGAGGCCGCCGCCGGTTGTGGCATCGTAACCGGCGTGAAGGGCAAGGGTGGTGAAGTGATGGGTCATGGCGAAGTCTCCGTGAAAGACGATGGACGATGGACGACAGACGACAGTTGTCCATCGTCCATCGTCCGTCGTCATTTTTGAAACGCCATTATAATCGTGGCGATGGACGAGACGACGAATATCTCGCAGGGCGGCGTCAACAACAGCGGCGACATCACGCTTGGTCAGGGCGACATCACCGGGCGCGACAAGATCACCCACATCGCCAACTACTACGGGGACGCCGCCCCTGCCGCCCTCTCTCTGCACCAACTCCCAGCGCCGCCCGCCGACTTCACCGGGCGCGTCGAAGAACTGGCTGACCTGCTGACCCTGCTTGGCGTCGGGCAGGGCGTGACCCTCTCCGGCTTGCACGGCATCGGCGGCGTGGGCAAGACGGCGCTGGCCCTCAAACTGGCCGAGCAGATCAAAGACCGCTACCTCGACGCCCAATTCTTCCTCGACCTGCGCGGGCCAAGCGACTCGCCCCTCTCGCCCGCCGACGCGATGAGCCACGTGATTCGCGCCTACTACCCGCTGAACAAACTGCCCGACTCCGAGGCCGAACTGAGCGCGCTTTATCTCTCGGTGCTGGACGGCAAGCGCGCCCTGCTGTTGATGGACAACGCCAGAGACGCGGCCCAAGTGGCCCCGCTCAAGCCGCCCGCCTCCTGCTGTTTGCTCGTCACCTCGCGCAATCATTTTCACTTGCCCGGCCTGAAGTCGAAGAGTCTGGATGCGATGAAGGCGGAGGAGGCGAGGGCGTTGTTGGTGAGGATTGTGCCACGGTTAAGCCCCCACCCCAGCCCCGCTGGCGCGCCGTCCGCAAAGAACGCGGACAGGGGAGGGAGCGGACTCCCTTCCCCTGTTGGTGTTGTTCCAACGGCGCGCGAGCGAGGGCTGGGGATGGGGGCCGAGGCGGCAGACGAAATCGCCCGCCTCTGCGGCTACCTGCCTCTGGCCCTCACCGCCGCCGCCAGCCTGCTGGCCGAAACCGAAGACCTTGACCCCGCCGACTTTGCCAGGCAACTGGGCGACGAGCGGGCGCGGCTGGAGCTGACCGGCTTCACTGCGGGCGGCCTCGAGACCAGCATCGAGGCCTCGCTCAACCTGAGCTACGCCCGCCTCCCTTCCGAAACCGCCCGCGTCTTTTGCGCCCTGGCCGTCTTCCCGGCAGACTTTGAGGCGCTGGCCGAAGAAGCCATTTGCGACGACGCCGACCACAAACACTTGAGTGATTTGGTGAAGCGAAGCTTGACGCGATACGATGCAGAGAAGAAACGATACAGCCTGCACGACCTCGCCCGCCTCTTTGCCAACTCGCGCCTGAGCGCCGCCGACCGCGCAACTTTGCAACAGCGCCACGCGACGCACTACGAAACCGTCCTTCGCGCCGCCAAAGAACTTTATAAAAAAGGCGGCGACGACATCAAACAAGGGCTGACCGCCTTCGATGCAGAGCGGGGCAACATTGAAGCCGGGCAGGCGTGGGCAGTAGGGCAAATTGACAATTTGCCCGACGCGGCGAAGTTGTGCAGTGATTACGCCGACGCCGGAGTGTATGTGCTTGACTTGCGCCTGCACCCTCGCGAGCAAATTCGCTGGCTGGAAGCCGCGCTGGCCGCCGCCCGAAAACTAAAAGATCGCCAAGCGGAGGGCGCATGGCTGGGCAACCTCGGCCTGGCCTGGGCCGACCTGGGCGATACCCGTAAGGCCATCGAGTTTTACGAACAGTGCTTGACTATCCTTGGCGAGATCGGCGACCGACGCAGCGAAGGGACGATGCTGGGCAACCTGGGCATTGCTCACAAAAATCTGGGTGAGACGCGCAAGGCTATCGAGTTTTACGAACAAGCGTTGGCGATTGACCGCGAGATCGGCGACCGACGTAGCGAAGGGGCGGCGCTGGGCAACCTGGGCAATGCCTGGGCCAACCTCGGCGAGACCTGCAAGGCTATTGAGTATCACGAACAACAGTTGATTATCGTTCGCGAGATCGGCGACCGGCGCGGCGAAGGCAATGCGCTGGGCAACTTGGGCACTGCCTGGGCCGACCTGGGCGAGACCCGCAAGGCCATCGAGTATCACGAACAAGCGTTGGCGATTGACCGCGAGATCGGCGACCGGCGCGGCGAAGGCCAAGACTTGGGCAGTCTCGGCATCGCCTACTACAACTTGGGCGAGACCCGCAAGGCCATCGAGTTTTACGAACAACACTTGACCATCGCCCGCGAGATCGGCGACCGGCGCGGCGAAAGTATTGCGCTGTGGAACATGAGCCTTGCGTTGGATAAACTGGGTGAACGCACGCAAGCGATTGCTCAGGCTGAAGCCGCGCTCAAAATCAAAGAAGAGATTGAAGACCCGTGGGCGGAGAAAGTGCGGAAGCGGTTGGCGGAGTGGCGGGAGGGATAGCATGGGTCTACATAGCACGGATCTACACGCGAAGCGTGGGCGGATCGAATCCGTTCATTCCGAGAATCCGTGCTATCAAACAGGCGGAGAGGGTCGCGCTCTCTAATCCGCCCACAACCTTTGCTCTTTGAGTACCTTCGATCTTGCCGGGGCGGCTTCCCGGCAGAACGGGGCGTAACGTTGAACCAAAGACGGTGGGCGGATTAGAGGGTTGGCCGTCGCTTATCACGCCCGCGCGAAGGGCGAGAATCTGTGCCATGAAACAGGCAGAGAGGGTTGCGCTCTCTAATCCGCCCACAACCTTTGCTCTTTGATTGCCTTTGGTTCTGCCGGAGTGGCTTCCCGGCAGAATTTGTCATTTGTCATTTAGCATTTGTCATTCGTCATTCACTCGGAGTTCTCATGCACATCCTTGTCACCAACGACGACGGCGTGACCGCGCCGGGGCTGGCAACGCTGGCCGCCGCCCTGCGCGAGTCCGGGCTGGGCAAAGTCACGGTGCTGGCCCCGGATCGCAACTGGTCGGCCTCGGGCCACGTCAAAACTTTGCACAAGCCGCTGCGAGTCAAACGCGCTCAGTTGTTTGATGGCACGGAAGCATTGGCCTGCGACGGCGCGCCGTCGGATTGTGTGGCGCTGGCGTTCCTGGGCGTCGTCAAAGAGAAGATTGACTTGGTCGTGTCGGGCATCAACCCGTTTCCGAATCTGGGCCACGATATCACCTACTCTGGCACGGTGACGGCGGCGATGGAGGGCGCGATCTCAGGTGTCCCGGCCATCGCCGTCTCGCTCGACACGCCGAAGTTTAGCGACTACGGGCCTGCCGCCCGCGCCGCCGCCCGCGTGGCCCGCGAGGTGGTCGCCCGCGGCCTGCCGCCTTACACCTTGCTCAACCTCAACGTGCCCGGCCTGCCCGAAGACGAAATCAAGGGCACTCGCATCACCCGGCAGGGCTTGAGTGTTTATCGTGATGAGTTGGTGGAGCGGCTCGACCCGCGCGGCCAGCCCTACTACTGGATAGGCGGCGAAGCGCCCATCGGCAAGCTGGAAGAGCACACCGACTTCGCCGCCCTGGCCGACGGCTACATCTCGATCACCCCGCTTCAACTGGATTTGACGGCGCACGGCCTGATTGACTCATTGCGCGAGTGGAAGTTGTAGAAGTGAAGCTCTCCGGTCAACGAATGCTTCGCAAAACCGCTTCGCGTAAACGAATGTTGAGTACAGCAATTCGTTTATTCGTTTCCTTATTCGTTGACAGTAAGCCTAGAAGCCCCCATCCGTGACTCTCGACTCGGAACTCCTCATTCACATCCTCCAAGCCATCGGCCTCAGCGTGGGCGCGGCGATCCTTCTGCGCCTGCTGGGGCGCTTTGCGCCCGTGCGCCGGGTGCAGGCCTCGGCCCTGGCCGGGGCGCTGGCCGCCGGAGCCTACATCATCCTGCGCGGCTCCGGCATTCCCAACGAGGCGGCAGTGCTGAGGGTGGTGGCCGCCTTCGGCCTGATGCTGGCCGCCAACGCCCTCCTACAATTGTTCGACCTGCTGTTGTGGGATTACATCCTTGGCCGGCGGCGGCACATGGTCGTGCCGCGCCTGCTGGTGGACCTCTTCAACTTCATCGTCCTCGTCGTCATCGCCCTGGCAGTGCTCAAGCAGGTCTTCAACGTTGACCTCAGTGCCCTGGTCGTCACCTCCACCGTCGTCTCGGCTGTCATCGGTTTGGCTTTGCAGGACATGCTGGGCAACGTGGTGGCCGGGCTGGCCCTGCAATTGGAGCGGCCTTTTGCAGTGGGCGACTGGGTGCTGGTGAGCGGCCACGAAGGCCAGGTGGTTCAACTCAACTGGCGCACACTCACGATCAAGACCCGCGACAGCCACAACGTCATCGTGCCCAACGCCAACGTCGCCAAGCAGGAGATCATCAACTACTCGCGGCCCACCGATTTACAAAGGATGCACGCCACGCTGGGCGTCGCCTATCGTCACCCGCCCGTCGTGGTCAAAGAGGCGCTGTTCCGGGCCGCCGCCGGGGCCGAAGGCGTGGCCGCCGACCCGCCGCCGGAAGTCATCATCAAAGACTTCGGCGAATTTGCCGTTCACTACGATGTCCGTTACTGGCTCACCGATTACGCCCGCGCTCACCAAATTGGCGATTCGGTGCTGACCCGAATCTGGTACGAACTGCGCCGGGCCGACATCACCATTCCCTTCCCGGCTCGCGACGTTACCGTTCGCACCCTGACCGAAGATCACGAGACGCGGGCGCAGGCGCAGTTGCGGCGCGACACCTTCGCCGAGCTTCGCCCGCTGGCCGTGTTCGCACCGTTGAGCGACGCCCAAATTGAAACGCTGGTGCGCGGCGCCGACCTGCACCGTTACACCGCCGGCGAAACGCTGGTGCGCCAGGGCGACGCCGGCGATTCGCTCTTTGTGATCAAGAGCGGCCAGGTGCGGGTGGACGTGCGAAGCGAGAGCGGGCAGGTGACCACTGTGGCCGTCCTCCACCCCGGCGATTTTTTTGGCGAGATGAGCCTGCTCACCGGCGAGCCGCGCACCGCTTCCGTCGTCGCCCAGGCCGAAACCGAAGTCGTGGTGGTGGACAAGCCCGACTTTGCCGCCGTCCTCGCCGCCGACACTGGCATCCTCGACGGCCTCTCGCTGGCCCTTGAGACTCGCGCCCGCAACGTTGTCGAACAAGTGGCCGCCGCCGACGCCGCCTCAATCCGCCAACCTCCCCAGCGCGCCGCCCTCGTCAAACGCATTCGCGGATTCTTCGGCGTCCCATAATTTTGACCGCTTCGTAACAAAAACGCCCACTCACCGCAAGGTTTCCGGCGGGCGGTTCGCAGTACAATGAGTCGCACTCAGGAGGACACCATGAGCGATTCGATTCCCTTCAACCGTCGCGCATTTCTGCAACAGGCGATTCTCTTTACCGGGGCCGGACTGGCTCTGGGCGGCGTGGCCGCTTACGCCAAAGACCAGTGGGACGCCGGGGAAGCCGCCTCGGCGGCCTCAACCGTCTCTCTCGATTCCCTTCGCGCCCAACTGGCCGAAGCCTCGAATCAAGTCGCCATCCTCAACGAAGCCCTGGCCGCTTCCGAGGCCGCCCTCACTGAACTGCGCCCGCAACTCGCCACTGCCCTCGGCAAAAACGCCGAACTGCAAAATGCGCTCACTCAACAACAGGCTGACGCTGACAGCCTGAAATCGCAACTAGCCGAAGCAGTGTCTGTGATCGCCAGCCACAAACAATTGATCGATCTCTTCGACAAGCTGGATGCTATCGGCCTCGACGACGTTCTACAAACCGGCCTCAACGCGGCCTCCACCGCCTTCGCCGGCCTGCTCGGCCTGGCCCCGCTAGCCCTCGCCGGCATCGCCTCGGCCCGGTCTTTGCTCGACAACTTTGAGATTCAATTCCCCTCGTTCCGCGCCAACCTCGACTGGCTGAAGAAGAATCTAGACGCCCTCACCAGCGGCGTGGCCGCTGTAGAAGCCGCTATTCAAGGGGCGCTGTCCACCCTCGACCCGGCCCTGACACGCATGACCCAGTTCATCATCTACATCCTGGATCATCTGCCGTTCGGCATCGGCCAGTCGGCCAAGAACGCCCTCAACGCCAACGACACGCTCTACGCTTCCCTGCCCGCCTTCATCACTGGCGCGAGTTCGCAAATCTTCACTATCTTCAACGAACCATTTGGCACGAGTGAGCGCGGCCTGAGTAAATCTCTGCTCCAGCCTGTCCGCGAGAAGGCGCTTGCGCCCAGCGAAAAGCTTGGGGCGCAGGTGACAGCGACTAACGACGTTTATGTGAAAGACCTGCACGTCCCGGCCAGCGTGGCCCTCACCCAGCGCGCCCAACTCCGCAAAGAGATCGCCGACTTTCGGGAGAAGAACAAGGCGGTATTGGAGAAGTAAGAAGCGCCGCTTTCCCCCTAATTTCTACGGCGAAAAAACCTCTTCACCCAAAACACTTGACAAAGGGAACCTAGATGTAATATTATGGAACCGGTTCCAATAGCCAATGAAACCGATTCCATATGCCTGCTAAAATTCGCGATGTCGCCAAAAAAGCCGGAGTTGGTCTCGCCACCGTTTCTCGCGTGATCAACAACAGCCCGCTTGTGAGTGAAGCCACCCGCAAGCGGGTTCTGGAAACCATCGCCGAACTGCACTACACGCCCAATCCCACTGCCCGCCGCCTCTCTCTGGGTAAGACTCATACCATTGCCGTCATCGCCCCATTCTTTACCCGCCCCGCGTTTGTGGAGCGGTTGCGAGGCGTGGAAAACACGCTGGCCGAGAGCGAATACGACCTCATCATTTACAACGTCGAAAACATCGAAAAGCGCGATCTCTACTTTCGCACCGTGCCGCGCCCGGAGCGGGCCGACGGCGTTCTCATCATCTCCCTGCCGCCGCGCGATCAGGATGTGAAGTTCCTGGCCGAAAGCGAAGTGCCTATTGTGCTGGTAGACGCCAATCACCCCTCACTCACTTCCCTCAACCGGGTGATTATTGACGACGTGACCGGTGGAAGGGCCGCCACCCAACACCTGATCCACCTCGGTCATCGCCGCATCGGTTACATCAGCGATCACTTCGAGTCCCCTTTCAAATTCACGGCCAGTTACGACCGTTATCAAGGGTATCAGCAGGCGCTGGAGGCGGCGGCGATTCCGTTTTGCCCCGACTACCACCTTGCGGGTGAGCACAGCCGCGCCGAGGCCCGTCACCTGGCGGCGCAAATGCTCTCTCTGCCCGAGCGCCCGACGGCGATCTTTGCCGCCAGCGACACTCAGGCCCTGGGCGTGCTGGAAGCGGCTCGCGACCTCAAATTGCGCGTGCCGGAAGATTTATCCGTCGTTGGTTACGATGACATTGAAGTGGCCGAGTATTTACGCCTGACCACAGTGCGTCAAAGGTTGTTCGAGTCAGGCAAGCGCGGCGTGGAACTGTTGCTCGAAGTGCTCGCCGACTCGTCCCCACAACCGGCGTGTGAAGTATTGCCAGTCGAATTGATGGTGCGCGGCACGACCGCGCCGCCCGGTTAAGCTGTTCTGAAAGGAGGTGATGGACAAAAAAATCCTAACATTTAATCCAAAGCCACTGAGATCGCAATTAACACTGTTCGAAATCAAAAGGAGGAAAGATGAAACACTTACATAAAATTACGAGCCTGCTGGTGCTGGTAGCACTCGTACTCACCGCCTGCGGCCAACCGGCCACAACCGAAGCCCCTCAGGCCACACCGGCGCCTCAGGCCACAACGCCACCGACCACTGGAGGCACTATGCTGGATCGGGCGCTGGCGGGGGAGTTCAAGGGGACGGTGGTGACGGCGACAGGGCCGTTCGTGGACGCCGACGCGCAGAAGTTCGACGCGACGATGGCCGACTTCGAAGCCAAGACGGGCATTGATATTCAGTATCAAGGCTCGAAGGAGTTTGAAGCGTCCATCAAGGCGGCGATAGACGCCGGCAACGCGCCGGACATCATAGACTTTCCGCAACCGGGTCTGCTGGCTTCGTTCGTCAGCCAGGGCAAGATCGTGGACATGAGCCAGCATCTGGACGTGGCGGCGTTGAAGGCCAACTACAACCAGTCGTGGCTGGACATGGCGACGATGGACGGGCCGAACGGCAAGATCATGGCCGGGGTCTGGGAGCGGGTGAACGGCAAGTCGCTGGTGTGGTATCCGAAGAAAGCCTGGGACGAAGCGGGCTACCCGATTCCGCAGACGTGGGATGAGATGCTGGCCCTGATGGACACGATGGTGGCTGACGGTTCGACGCCGTGGTGCGTGGGCATCGAGTCAGGAGCGGCCACCGGCTGGGTGGCGACCGACTGGATGGAAGAGATCATGCTTCGGACGACGTCGTTGGACAACTACGACAAGTGGCTGACCAACGAGTTGAAGTTTGACTCGCCGGAAGTGAAGCACGCCGCCGAAGTGATGAGCGGGATCTGGCAGGACAAGTACGTCTACGGCGGTCAGGCCAGCATCGTCGAGACCAGCTTCGGGGACGCGCCCCTGCCGATGTTTGACGCGGCCGGGCCGAAGTGCTGGATGCACAAGCAGGGCAACTTCATCACCAGCTTCTTCCCGGAGAGCGCCAAGGCCGGTGAAGACTACAGCTTCTTCTACTTCCCCGGCTTGGATGCGAAGTACGGCAAGCCGGTGTTGGTGGCGGGTGACATCTGGGCCGCGACCAACGGTGGATGGAGCAGGGCGGGGCGATTGCGCCGCACAAGGACGCCAACCTGGACTGGTATGGCAACGACATCGAGCGGGGGGTGGCGGCGATTATTCAGAACGCCACCGCAGTTCGTTTCGACGGCTCGGACTTGATGCCGGGTCAGGTCGGGGCTGGCTCCTTCTGGAAGGAAATGACCAACTATGTGGCGGGCGCTGAAGACCTCGACACCGCTCTCAAGAATATTGACACCTCCTGGCCGTAATCACTCGGTCTGAGGTGATAGACTTTGGGGCGGCCTGCCGCGCGGCAGGCCGCCCCAATCACCCTCAAGTAGCACAAACGCCACTCCATAACGCCAAACGGATGGCGAAAGAATCAAGTTGGCGCTTGCCCTGCCTGCAAGTCTGCATACAATAACAGCAACTCTACAAGACAATCGAACCACACATCCGCCTTTCAGATGTTTTCTGAAGAAAGGGTTGATCGTATGTCTGCCTCCGCCTCCCGAAACACCTCTTCCGGCCTGCCCACAACCAGCGGCGGCGCGCTTCCGGCGCTTATTGCCCTGGCGTTTTTGCTGGGGACAATTGCCCTGCTGTGGTGGGGTTTCCTCTTTCAGCGCGATCTGCAGGCAGACACCGCCTCACAAGCGCCACAAATCGTGACAGTAGCCCTGGCCATCGTCTGGGGCGTGGGCGGCATGGCCCTGCTTTTCACCACCGCCAACTTTTTTGTCGAGCAACTGCCCAATGCCTGGATGCAACGTCTGCAACCCCTCATCTTCGTCGGCCCGGCAATGTTGATACTTGTCTGGGCTTTGGCCCTGCCGACGATTCGCACCTTTATCCTCAGTCTATACGACGCTAACAGCGTCACCTTCATTGACATTCAAAACTATCTGGGCGTATTCACCGACTCGAGCATGCTCGTCGTTTTTCGCAATAATTTGCTGTGGATACTCTTCGGCACAATCCCCACCGTCTCGCTTGGCCTGCTGATCGCCGTGCTGGCCGACCGGAGCCGGTTTGAGACTCTGGCTAAAGCGTTGATCTTTATGCCGATGGCGATTTCCTTCGTCGGCGCGGGCGTGATCTGGAATTTCGTTTACGCCGTCAAACCAGCCGACGCGCCCCAGATCGGTCTGCTTAACTTCCTCTGGGTTCCAATCGGTGGGGCGCCACAGGCCTGGACGGCGTTCTTTCAGCCCTGGAATAATTTCTTTCTTGTCCTCATTGTCGTCTGGCTACAGACCGGTTATGCCATGGTGCTCTTCTCCGCCGCCATCAAAGGCATCTCCAGCGAAATTTTGGAAGCCGCCCGCGTGGACGGTGCCACCGAACTGCAAGTCTTCTTCCAGATCATGATCCCGCAAATCATGGGAACCATCATCACCGTCTCCACCACCATTATCATCTTCACCTTGAAGATATTCGACGTGGTGATTGTGATGACCGGCGGCCAGTACGGAACCAGCGTCATTGCCACCGAGTTCTACCGGCAATACTTCACCTATAACAACAATGGCTATGGCTCGGCCATTGCCATTATCCTCTTCATTGCCGTCGTCCCGGTGATGGCCTACAACCTGCGCCAGTTCGCCCAACGGGAGGTCTTCTAATGAGCGCCGCTAAGCCCCTCAACCGCTTTCTGAATAGTTTGGTCGTCAATGGCGCTCTCGCCATCATTTGTTTGCTGTGGACGATTCCGACCATTGGCCTGCTGGTGTCCTCATTCCGTGATCGAATTGACATCAACACCACCGGCTGGTGGACCGTCTTCCCTCATCTGGATTGGGTGGCAACGGAACAGATCAAACCCGCCTCGGACGTGGATCGCAACGCGCCCATGACTCTGGCCGGGGTCACGGCCACCTTCGAAGAGTTTCGTGAGGGAATCGAATCAAGCGACAAACGCTTGAAGTGGATCGGCAACCGGCGGGTTGGCT
The DNA here is from genome assembly GCA_016197225.1 of Chloroflexota bacterium. Classification (NCBI taxonomy): domain Bacteria; kingdom Bacillati; phylum Chloroflexota; species Chloroflexota bacterium. Next base: position 186,737 of record JACPWC010000031.1, on the reverse strand, counting down.
ACCTTGAAGTGCAGCAATATCGTTGGACGGCCAATACCATCTTTACATTGGAAAACTACCGGCAGGTGCTGGCCGGCGATGACTACACGGCCACCCTCAAAGACGGCTCCACCGTCACCGAACGGGGCGACAACATGAGCCGGGCCTTTCTCAACAGTATCGCCGTCGCCGTCCCGTCAACCGTGATTCCGATCTCGCTGGCCGCCTTTGCCGCCTACGGCTTTGCCTGGATGCGCTTCCCGGCGCGCAAGATGTTGTTTGCGCTGGTGGTGGCTCTGCTGGTAGTGCCGCTCCAAATTGCCCTGGTTCCCATCTTGCGCGACTTCGTCCGGCTCGACCTCAACGGCACGTTTCTAGCCGTGTGGCTGGCCCACACCGGCTTTGGCCTGCCGCTGGCAACGTACTTGCTCTACAACTACATCAGCGAACTGCCGCGTGACATTCTAGAGTCAGCTTTCATTGACGGCGCTTCGCACTTCACCATCTTCACCCGTCTCATCCTGCCGCTTTCAGTGCCGGCGCTGGCTTCGTTCGCCATCTTCCAATTCCTGTGGGTGTGGAACGATTACCTCGTCGCCCTGATCTTCATCGGCGCTTCGCCCACCTCGCAGTTGCTCACCCAGCGCCTGGCCGAGATCGTCGGCTCACGCGGCCAGGATTGGCACCTGCTGACAGCGGGCGCGTTCATCACCATGATTTTGCCGCTGGTCGTATTCTTCTCGCTTCAGCGCTTCTTCGTGCGCGGCCTGTTGTCCGGGTCAGTTAAAGGCTGAGTCGATCCATGCCGCACTTCCCCGACAACTTCCTCTGGGGCGCGGCCACCGCCGCCTATCAAATTGAAGGCGCGTGGAACGAGGACGGCAAAGGCGAAAGCATCTGGGATCGTTTCAGCCACCGCCGCTACCACGTCCTCGGCGGCGACACCGGGGATGTGGCCTGTGATCACTATCACCGCTTTGAGCCGGACGTGGCTTTGATGAAGCAGTTGGGCTTGAAGACCTATCGCTTTTCCATCGCCTGGACGCGCGTCCTGCCGGAAGGGCGCGGCGCGATCAATGCCAAAGGGCTGGGCTTTTACGACCGCCTTGTAGACTCTTTGCTGGCCGCGGACATTCTTCCCAACGTCACCCTCAATCATTGGGACTTTCCGCAAGCCCTGCAAGACCTCGGCGGCTGGCCCAATCGCGAGTCGGTGGACTGGTTTGCCGACTACGCCCGTCTCATGTTTGATCGGCTGGGCGACCGGGTGGCGATGTGGGCCACGCACAACGAACCCTGGTGCGCCGCCTTTCTGGGTTATGGCAACGGCCACCACGCCCCCGGCATTTGCGATTACACGCAAGCTTACCAGGCTGTTCATCATCTTCTGCTGGCGCATGGCCGGGCCGTGCAAGTCTTCAGGCAGGGCGGCCACAAAGGTCAGATCGGCCTCGTCCACAACCCGCAGCATTATCTCCCGGCCAGTGAGAGCGACGAAGACCGGGCCGCCTGCGGACGAGTCTACGAGCAGGGCGTGAGCTTGTTTCTCGACCCGCTCTTTCACGCCCGCTATCCACAGGGCCTTATGGATTGGCTCGGCTCACACGCGCCCAAAATTCAAGACGACGATCTCAAACTCATCAGCCAGCCGCTCGATTTCCTGGGCGTCAACTACTACTTCACCGAAAGCGTTTCTCATAATGTGGACGGCGGGATTCTCAAGGCGCAGTCTCGGCCTTATTCCGCGCCCGGCTGGGGCCAGACCGACATGGGCTGGGGTGTCAACCCACCCGGCCTCGAAGCTGTGCTGTTGGACATCAAGAACAAGTATCACAACCCTCGTCTGTACATCACCGAAAACGGTTGCGCCTTTCCCAACCAGCCGGACGCGGACGGCGCATTTCACGACCCGGCCCGCCTCAACTATTTGCGCGAACACTTCCTGGCCGCCCACCGTGCCCTCGAAGCCGGCGTTGATCTGCGCGGCTACTACGTTTGGAGTCTGCTCGACAATTTTGAGTGGGCCTGGGGCTACTCGCGCCGCTTCGGCCTCTTCCACGTAGATTTTGCCACGCAACGCCGGACGCCCAAAGCCAGCGCCGCTTGGTACGCCAACGTCATCGCCGCTAACGCTGTGAACTAATGAAAAAATTGTATGGCGGCATTGAAGCCGGGGGAACAAAATTTGTGTGCGTGGTCGGCGGCGGCCCCGGCGACATTCAAGCCCAGACTCGTTTTCCCACCACCAGCCCAACTGAAACCATTCAACGCTGTCTCGACTTCTTCAAACAATTCGACGGTCTGGCCGCCATTGGCGTGGCCGCCTTTGGCCCACTCGACCCCGACCCGGCCTCGCCAACCTTCGGTTACATTACCTCCACGCCCAAACCCGGTTGGGCAAACACCGACCTCGTCGGCCCGATCCACCGCGCCTTCAACGTGCCCGTCGGCTTCGACACTGACGTGAACGGCGCGGCGCTCGGCGAGTGGCGCTGGGGCGCGGCCCGGGGGTTGAACACGTTCATCTATCTCACCGTCGGCACTGGCATTGGCGGCGGCGCATTGCTCAACGGCAAACTCGCTCACGGCCTCCTCCATCCCGAAATGGGCCACGTTCGCCTGCCTCATGATTTGGCCGCCGACCCTTTTCCTGGCAGTTGTCCGTTTCACAACGATTGTCTCGAAGGACTGGCCAACGGCCCGGCCATCAGCGCATCATCCTCGGCGGCGGCGTCATGGATCAGGCCCAACTCTTCCCGCTCATTCGCGCCGAAGTCAAAACGCTCCTCAACGGCTACGTCCAGTCGCCGCATATTCTGGAACACATTGACGAGTACATCGCGCCGCCCGGCCTGGGCGGGCAAGCCGGAATGTTGGGCGCGCTCGCCCTGGCCGAGTCCGCCCTCTGACCGTTTATGCTTGACTCTGACTGGATTGCCCACGAAAGCCGACGCTCACTGGCCCGCCTGCTCCCGCGCCTCGCTCGACAATTCTCCGGTGAAACCGACTCTGATAGTTGGGCGGCCTTCACCCGCCGCCTCGAAGCCAACTTTGCCCCGCTCTTCAATTTCCTCTACCAGCTTTACGGCCACCACTACGACTTCTTCTATCACCTCGAAACCATTCTAGCGACTGTTGCCAAAATGTGGCTGGCTCGCCCCGCCGAACTCAAAGCTCTGGATGCCGCTCGCGAAAACGATCCGCGCTGGTTCCAGTCCAACCGGATGCTGGGCGGCGTGTGCTACGTAGATTTGTTCGCCGGAAATCTCGACGGCGTTCGCCAAAAGATTCCCTACTTCAAAGAACTCGGCCTGACCTATCTTCACCTCATGCCGCTCTTCCGTTGCCCCGAAGGCAACAACGATGGCGGCTATGCGGTGAGCAGTTATCGTGAGGTCAACCCGATTCTGGGCGACATGACTCAACTGCGTCAACTCGCGGCAGAACTTCGGCAGGACGGCATCAGCCTGGCCCTCGACTTCATCTTCAACCACACCTCTGACGAACACGAATGGGCGCTTCGCGCCGGCGATGCCGAACATCAAAATTACTACCTCATCTTCCCCGACCGCCGACAACCCGACGCCTACGAAACCCACCTGCGCGAAATCTTCCCGGACGAACACCCCGGCGCTTTCTCCCCCCTCCCCCGCCTTGCGGGGGAGGGGCCGGGGGTGGGGGCTGGGGGTTGGGTCTGGACAACCTTCCACACCTTCCAGTGGGACTTGAACTACGCCAATCCGGCCCTCTTCACGGCCATGGCCGAAGAGATGTTGTTCATCGCCAACGTTGGCGTGGAAGTGTTGAGGCTGGATGCAGTGGCTTTTATATGGAAACGATTGGGAACGAGTTGTGAGAATCTGCCCGAAGCCCATTTGCTCATTCAGGCCTTCAACACCCTGGCGCGCATTGCCGCCCCGGCCATGCTCTTCAAATCCGAGGCCATCGTTCATCCTGATGAGGTGGCAAAATACATCCGCCCCGACGAATGCCAGCTTTCGTACAACCCGTTGCTAATGGCTCTGCTGTGGAACTCGCTGGCCACGCGCAAAGTGCGACTGCTCTCTCAAGCCATGCGCGAGCGTTTCGCCATTCACCCCGACTGCGCCTGGGTCAACTACGTGCGCGTCCACGACGATATTGGCTGGACGTTCTCCGACGAAGACGCCGCCCAGCTTGGAGTCAAAGGCTACGACCACCGCCAGTTTCTCAATTCGTTTTTCACCGGTCGCTTTCCGGGCAGTTTTGCTCGCGGCCTGCCGTTTCAGGAGAATCCCAAAACCGGTGACATGCGAATCTCTGGCACGTGCGCCTCGCTGGCCGGGCTGGAGGCCGCCCTTCAATCAGAGGCGGCTGAACCGTTGGATCAGGCCGTCTGCCGCATCCTGCTCCTCCACAGCGTCATCCTCAGCCTCGGCGGCATTCCCCTCATTTATCTTGGCGACGAGGTCGGCCAGTTGAATGATTACAGCTATCGCGACGACCCGGCCAAAGCCGACGATAGCCGCTGGGTTCACCGCCCGCGCGCCAACTGGCAAAACATCGCCCGCCGGAATGATCCGCAAACGGTTGAAGGCAAGGTCTATATGGGCTTGCGGCGGCTTATCGAGTTGCGGCAGAAGCACGAGGCATTTGCCGGCGGCGGGATGAAGGTGCTGGACACGGGCAACGATCATGTGTTCGGCTATTCGCGCTCCGGCGGTCGGGGCCGAATTACGGCGCTGGCGAATTTCAGCGAACACGAGCAATACTTGAATGCTGATCAGGCGCGACGACTTGGGCTTGAAAAAACTTCCACCGATTTGGTTGCCGGGGAAGCCGTCTCTCCAACTCAGGGCTTGACTCTGAAGCCGTACCAGTTTGTGTGGCTGGCAGAATAAATTTGCCTGGCCTCAAGCGCACAGTTTTCAACCCCACTGCCGTCTTATCTGTCAAACCTCATTTCACTCAAGGAGCTTTGACATGAAAAACCCCTGGATCGCCGGTATTCTAAATTTCTTTTTGATGGGCGCAGGCACGCTGTACAACGGGCGGCGGCGGGCGCTGGGCATCGCCCTCACCCTGGGCGCGCTGGCGCTGACTTACGTGGAGCTTAATTTGCAGACAGCGGCCCCGGCCTTGTATCCCATCATGTTTGGCGCGGTCTTCCTCATGAACTGCTTCTTCGCCTACGACGGCTTCACCGAGGCCAAAGCGATTAGCGCCAACAAGTAGAGAAGCTAAAACGTCTCTACATCACAGGCGGCAATCCGAACTTCAACACAAGTTCGGGATTCGTGAAGAGCGTCATCTCGAAGATCGCGCCCTCGTCCAGGGTGATCGTCATGACCCCGGCGCTTCGATAGAGACCGTTCGCCGTTGAGTCGTCCCGCTGATAAAACGCAAACGCTGGTCCGCCGTTGGCCTGGGTGAGGATCAACCGCCACCGATCTTGCGCGTCGCCGGCCAGCGGGACCGCCAGCAGAAAAGCGCGAATTTCCTCAGGCCCGCGATACCATGAAGGTGTGGGCGGCATGGCCAGCGTGGCCTCGTCTTTGAGCAGGCTGACCAACGTGTTCACGTCGGCGGTCTCCCAGGCGCGCATGAAACGGTCGAGCAGGGCGCGGGTGCGCTCATCGGCGTGAGCAAGCTTCATTGTCTCACGCCGATGATATTTTTTGGCCAGCGTCTCGCGCGCCCGGTGCAGGGCGCTATTCACCGCCGAGGGTGTCGCGCCCAAACACTCGGCGGCTTCACTCGCTTTCCAGTCAAGCACGTCGCACAAAATCACTGCCGCCCGCTGGCGAGGCGGGAGCGTTTGCAACGCCGCCAGGAACGCCAGGGTGATGCTTTCGCGTGTCGTGTAACGGGCTTCGGGATTCTCCTCGGCCCCGGCCAGCAGATCGTCGGGCAAAGGCTCCAGCCACAGCGGCTCGGCCACGGGCGGCGCAAGAGGCCGACGAGGATCGGCAGGAGGGTGCGTGGCTGGAGGCAGGGCGCGTCGAGGCCGTTTGTCGAGGGCGTCGAGGCAGGCGTTGGTGGCAATTTTGTATAGCCAGGCCCGTAACGAGGCCCGGCCCTCGAATGTGTCGAGCCGCCGCCAGGCGCGCAACATCGTCTCCTGCACCAAATCTTCGGCGTCGTGCAGTGAGCCGAGGATGCGATAGCAATGAACTTGCAGTTCGCGGCGGTAAGGCTCGGCCAGTACGCTGAATTCGTTGTGGTCGCCTGCCCGCGCGGCGGCGAGGTGGCCGGCCAGCGCCGGGTCGAGCGTGTAAGCGATGGTTGTCTCTTTCGGCATTCGGTTGGCTATTGCCCCTCTTCGATCAATGTTTGTATGACGATGGCGACCGCCAAAACTGTGCGGTGGTCGCCGCTCAACTTCACCGCACAGTTTTCAATCGCTCACCCGTCTTATCAATCAAATCTTACACACTCAGGAGATTGCCATGAAGTTCATTGTCGTTGTTCGCGGAAAGTTGAAGGATACGGATCCTAAAAAGGCGCAGGCTGGGCACGATGCGGCTGTCGCCAAGTTGTCGGTGATCGGCAGGCCGCTCGGCGATGTCGGGCACCAGCCCTATCTCAACCCCCAGAACCCTCAGGAGTTTTTGGCAGTAGACACCTGGGACAACATTGAGGGCATGCAGAAGTTCATGAACGACCCGAACGTCGCCGCCGAGTTCGGAAAGTTGTTCGAGGGCATGCCAGACATATCTGTCTGGGCCGAATCGGGCTGGAGCGCATTCTAACCGTTGAAATTGGATGCAGACGCTTGCCGCCCGCGCAAGCGTCTGCGTTCGTTTGCCTGCTACGACTCCAACCACTCCTTCATCGGCTTTAGAAAGTACACGTCCCAGCCTTCGTCATGGCCGTCGCGTTCCTCTTTGTTGGGGAACTGGCTATGCGTTAATTTGATCACGGTTCCGCCGTTTTTTGCTTTCAACTCCCAGCGCACTACCGAGTCGGCCCATTCCTTCTTCCAACTCGATTGCCGCCAGGTATATTCGAGCCGGGCCGGCTTTTTGATCTCGGTGAACTTGCCGGTCGTCTCGCCGCCAAAGAGAGCGTAGCGCCCGCCTCGCCTCAGCGTCACCTTCAACCCTTTGCTACCCATCCAGCCGCCGATGACCGCCGGGTCGGTGAGGGCCGCCCACACTTGCTCAATCGGGACCGCTATTTCGATCTTCCTGGCTATATTTTTGGGCATGATCGTTCTCCTTCCGGGTTAGTTTGGTTGTGTGCTGTCCCGGCAAACACTATGACGGCCTATTCCGGCTGAACTTTGTGGTCAATTTGCCGGTTTAGGCACGGCAGAAACGTGTCAAATTTCCAGAGATTTGTAACCTTACAATAACTAAACGATACCCATTGACGGTTAAACTTATTGTACTCTTTTTGTCTCTGATTGCCGCCTGCACCCAGGCATTCGGGTACTTTGGCAAGCCGTTTAATGCGGGAATTTATGTCATAATAGCACCCAGCATCTGCAAAACACTGGACTCGCGATGAGCTTTATTGATGATGTGGTACAGCGCCTGCGTGGCGCTGAAATAGAAGAGCAACTGGAAGAAGCGCCGGCCCAAACCCAGGAAGAAGAGCGTCTCTGGCGCTTGCCGACTTTTGCTCGTCTGCAAACCAAGCTTATCGTGCCTTATGTGGTGCTGACGATGATCATCGCCATGGTCGGCACTTATATCATCACCCGGCTCGTCACCTCCTCGGTGCGCGAGCGATTCATCAACCAGCTTGCCGAAGCCAGTCGCGTAGCCGCAGACGGTATCGTCCAGCGCGAGAGTGTGCACCTGGCGAACCTGCGCCTTATGGTATTCACCAACGGCGTGGCCGAAGCCATTCTCAACCAGGATGCGCCTGCCGTGCAGGACTTGCTCTGGCCGCTAGTGCTCAACAACAACATCGAAGCCCTCACCGTCGTTGACTCGGATGGCGAAGAGATTCTGACTCTGGCCCAAGACCCGAACAGCGGCCAGTACGTCAGTTCGCGCGGCGGAAACTTTTCGCAATACGCTCTTGTGGCTCGCGCCCTCGGCGGCCAGACCGATGAAGTGGGTGATAAATTCATCGAGCTGTTGCAAACCACGCACGGCCCCTATTTGTTCACCAGCGCCCCGGTTCGCGACTCAGGTGGGCAGATCGTCGGCGCGGTTCTGGTGGGCACCCGCCTCGAAACATTGTTGGCCGAACTAAAAGCCCTCTCGCTGGCCGACGTGGTGGTGCTGGACTCGTCGGGGAAGGTGGTGGCCGCTACCCTGGCCGACCCTCCCGGCGGTTTTAGCCCCGTTGAACTTGCGCCCGAGCAGGCCGCCAAGCTGACACCCGATCAGCCCTCTCAACTTCGTGAAGTGAACGTCTTCAACCGCGACTTTCAAGCTGTTTACGCGCCGCTCATTATCCGCCGGCAACCGATCGGCGTGCTGGAGATTCTCCTGCCGAGCAATTACGTTGTTTCCACTGAAGCCACCAGCCGCAACTGGTTGAGCGTGCTCTTTGCCCTGGGCACGGTGGGGGTCATTGTCGTCGGCTATTTATTGGCCCAGACCATCGTCCGGCCCATCATGCGCTTGCGCGCCGTCTCGCAGGCCGTGGCCGCCGGCGATTTGCAACAGAATGTGGGCTTGCAACAGTCTGACGAGATTGGCGAACTGGCGACGGCCTTCGACGTGATGACGTTGAAATTGCGCGAGCGCACGGCTGAGGCGGCGCGGCTCTACGCCGAAACCGTGCACCGAAATAAAGCGCTGGCTCAGGCCAATGCCAAACTGCAAGCGGCCCAACAACAACTGGTGCAGTCGGAGAAGCTGGCCGCCATCGGCCAACTGACAGCCGGCATTGTTCACGACGTGAAGAACCCGCTGGCGGTCGTCATCGGCATGGCCGACGAATTGCGCGACGACCCGAAGCTGGACAAGGAAACCCGCCAGCACCTGTCCACCATTCGCGACAATGCCTGGCGGGCCAGCACGATTATTTCCGACCTCTTGAAGTTTGCCCGGCAGTCCACGCCGGAGATGAAATTGCAGGACATCGGGGCCACCATCACCACCGCCCTGCGCCTCACTGATTACCTGGCCCGCAAAGGCGGCGTCACCGTCGTCAAAGACATTCCGCCTCAACCGGTGCTGATGAATTATGATGCGACCCAGATCGAGCAGGTGCTCATCAACCTCATTCAAAACGCCATTCAGGCCATGCCCAAAGGCGGCCACCTGCGCGTCAACTTGAGTCCGGCCAAGGATGCGGCGGCGATTGCCGTGCAGGACACTGGCGTGGGCATTCCGCAAAAGAACCTCATCCGCATCTTCGACCCGTTCTTCACCACCAAACCGGCGGGCGAGGGCACCGGACTGGGTCTGTCGGTGAGTTATGGCATTATCTCGCGTCACGGGGGCCGCATTGATGTTGCCAGCACGCCGGGCAAGGGCACGACGTTCACGATTTTGTTGCCCCTCAACACGCCGGCTCAGGCTCATTAAAGGAGAGCGAGTGACTGAGGAACGGGTTCTGGTCGTTGACGACGAGAAGGATTTTCGCGAGTTCATGATCTCTCATCTGAGTCGGCGGGGTTACGAGGTGGAGAGCGCGGCCAACGGGATTGAAGCCATGAAGGTCTTGCAGGCCAACGGCCCGTTTGCGGTGCTGGTCACTGATCTGACAATGCCAGAGATGGGCGGCCTGGAGTTGTTGCGCTACGCTCGCGGCCACGATCCGGAGATTGAAGTCGTCGTCATCAGCGCCAACGATACTATTGAAACGGCCATTGCCGCTCTGCGCGAAAACGGCGCTTACGATTATTTGCTCAAGCCGCTGGCCAACAACAACGAGCTTTCGATGGCCGTTGGCCGGGCCGCCGACTACCGGCGGCTTCGCCAGGAACGCGAGAGTCTGCAAAACCAATTGCTGGCCGAGGCCAAACGCCTGCAAGCCCTCATCGCCACCACCGGCGACGCCATCATCGCCGCCGACGCGCAGGGCGTCGTCACCGTCATCAACCCCGCCGCCGCCCAACTCCTGGGCCGCGATAACCTGGTTGGGGCCAGCGCCCTGCCTAATCTTCCGCGCTCGCTGGCGACGCTGGTGTCGAACTGGCAGACAGTCGGCGGCCAGCAACCGGCGGTGGTGGAAGTGCCCTGGGCCGGAAACTCGGTGCGGCTGGTGAACCTCACTCCGCTCCCCGGCAGTGACGGCAAAACCGAGGGCTGGGTGATGGTGTTGAGCGACATCACCCACCTTAAACGGCTCGACGAACTTCAGATGCGACTCCTGACCGAGGCGGCCAACAAAATTCAACTCCCGCTGGTGCAAGCTCTGGCCGGCGTCGTCGAGCTGAATCAGATGAACGAGGGCAAGTCGGAGCGCTTCAACAAGACTCTTTTCAGCCTGGCGAAAGTATTGAGCCAGATTCAAAAATGGATTGACGATTTGCTGATCATGGCCCGGGTGGAAGCCGGGATCGGCATCCAGCCCGTTTCGCTCAACGTGGCCGACCTGGTTCAGGAGTGGGCGCAGACAGCCAACAAGACTTTGCTTCAGGACAAAGCCCTGCGCCTCAACATCATCATCGGCGAAAATGTGCCAATGGTTTACGCCGACCGCGAACTGGTGTTCCGGCTTCTGCAACAATTGCTCGACCAAATGGCGAGCCGGGCCAGGGCCGAACCGGGCCGGGCTTTGCGAATTTCGGTGAACCACCACCAGGGCCAGGTATGGATTGACGTAACGACCGAGGGCGTGATGCCCAAAACTACCGACCCTGTCCGCCGGGTGACGAAAACACTGGGCGGCCCGGCCACCACTACCCCTGCCGCCTGGCCCGACCTGGCTGTGGTTTCGGCTATTGTCAACGGCGTAGGCGGCCAGGTGTGGGTGCGGGGCAAGGAACCGGTGGGAACCGCAATTGCTATTTGCCTGCCGGCCATTGCGAAGTAAGCTTAGGACACTATGGAGTACGAGCCAGAGAACGAGCCTCAGGAAGAACGCGACTGGTTTGCCAGGCTGAACAACCCGCGCACGCAGGAACAACTGCGCGGCCTCGCGCGCTGGTTCATCATCGTGCCTGTCCTGCTCCTGTTCCTCTTCGGGTGCAGCCAGTTGGCCCTGCTCGGCGCTACGCCCCCGGCCCTGGCCGACACGCGCTCCAAACTCGAAGCGGATTACAAACCCTGGCCCTTCGTCCTCAACGCCTCCATCAACTCCAACATCATCGAAGAAATTCAGCGCGACGAACAGGCTAATGCCGAAACCGGCGAAAGCCTGCCGCTGGACATTGTGAAAGAAGAGGCGTTTCTGTTGACGCCCACCTCTGCGGCGGATAATGCAACCGGCACGGCCATCGCTTCGAACGGGGTGACCGCCACAGCCACCCTGAACCTTTTGCCCAGCCCCACCCTCTCCGGGTCGGCCACGGCCAGCCCCACCTTCACCCCCACCCGGCCCACTGCCACCGCAACGCGCACCTTCACTAGCACGCCGACGCGCACCTTCACCCCAAGCCCGACTCTCTCGCGCACGCCGAGTCGCACATTCACCGCCACTGGCACGGCCACCCGAACCCCGACCCGCACGCCTAGCCGAACCCCCACGCCGTCGCGGACGTTCACCGCCTCGCCCACTTTCACCCGCACCCACACGCCCACGCTCACGCGCACCAACACGCCGACCCGCACGTTTACACCTACAGCCACCTTCACCCGCACCTTTACGCCAACCCACACTCGCACGCCGTCCGCTACCGCGACCAACACATTCACAAGCACGCCGACCAACACGGCCACATTCACATCCACGAACACGGCCACCGCCACGCCCACCAACACAGCTACGTTTACGCCGACCAACACGCCAACCGACACGCCCACCTTCACGGCGACGCCGCCTCTGACGCTCTCTGGCCGGGTATTTGAAGACGTGAATTACACCGGCGGCAACGGTTCAGCCTTCGCCGCGCCGGACGTTGGCATGCCAATCGCGCGGGTTGAACTCTACGATAGCACGGGAACAACGTTTATCACCTTCGCAAACACCGATGGAACAGGCAATTACACTTTGGGCGTCAACCCGGGCACAACTTACACCGTGCGTGTGGTCACCGCCTCGCTCGGCGATGCCGACACACCGCCAAACGGCACCTTCAATCCCGGCTTCACCAGCGCCCGCCCGGAGCAAACTTTTGAAAGCGACGGCACGACCGGCAACGGCGGCGCGGGCGCTCTGGGCGGCAACAGCACAACGGTAGACGACACTGGCACGGCCCAGGGCGGCGGAGTTGGCGACACCAACGTCACCGTCATCGTCGGCGCGGTCAACGTCACCGGCGTAGACTTCGGCTTCTCTTATTTCGCCCTGGTCAACACTAGCGACTCGGGGCAAGGCTCACTGCGGCAGGTCATTTCAAACGCCAACGCCATTGCCGGAACCGACGCAGTGCGGTTTGCCCTCACCGGCGGCGCGCCTTACAGCATTCAACCGGTCACGACCCTGCCCATCATTGCCGACCCGCTGACGATTGATGGCACGACTCAGGCGGGTTTTGTTGGCTCGCCCATCGTCGAACTCGACGGTTCAGCGGCACCAGGTAGCACCGGGCTGGAGATCACCGCCGGTTCCAGCATCGTGCGCGGTCTGGTCATCAACCGTTTTGCAGAGGGGATCGTGTTGAAAACCAATGGCAACAACGTGGTTCAGGGGAATTACATTGGCACGGATGTGACGGGCACGGTTGATCGGGGCAATACCAACATCGGCTTGACGATTCAGGACTCGCCCAGCAACACCATCGGCGGCACAACCGACGCCCAGCGCAACCTCATCTCCGGCAACGGCGACAATGGCATCAGGATCACTGGCCCCACTTCGGATGGCAATACGATGCAAGGGAATTACATTGGCACGGATGCGGCGGGCACAGGCAACTTGGGCAACAGCGGCGAAGGCATCCGGATCCGGGACGGGGCTGACAACAATCTGATTGGCGGCACAACCAGCACGACGTCTGGCGGGCCTTGCACTGGGGCCTGCAACATCATTGCCTTCAACGCCGATGGCGTGGAAGTGGATGCCTCCGTTCAGAATACTATCCAGCGGAACTCTTTCTTCTCCAACGCCGGGTTGGGCATTGATTTGATCCCCGGCGGAGTAACGGCCAACGACTCAGGTGATATTGACACTGGCGCGAACGACCTCCTTAATTTCCCGGTGATCCAATCGGCAAATATTGTTATTGCGGGTGTCTCCCTGCGCGTCATTGGCGAGGCCCGGCCTAATACAACGGTTGAGTTCTACGTGAGCGATGGCGCGGCGGGCATCAATGGTGAAGGCCGGACTTTCCTCCAATCCATTATTGTTGGTACGACTCCTGCGGGCTCCCAAGATCTAAGCGCGGTCGCGTTCGACCGCACCTTGTCGCCTGTTAACGTGGCGTCTGGCAGCCAGCTCACCGCCATTGCCATTGATGCTAGCGGCAACACCTCAGAATTTGCGGTCAACGTCACGATTGCCCCGTAATACAAATCGCGCAGACACCTTTTCCGGACGATGGCCAGTCAAGTAGAGTTGCGGGGTGGCCTCAAATCCCCCACTCCTGAACCGGCGTATTCTCTGGCGCACCTTCCTCTCTTACCTGGATCAATGATCGCGGTTCACGATTGACGGTGAGTTGGAACACGTCCGGGCGGGCGTAGTGTCCGGCCACGTCCAGCATCCACTTAGGCCCGCGCATCTGCGCCGGGTGAACCGTCGCGTATAAAATTTCCTCTTTCTCGCGGACCGGCCCGGCGATGAATTCGCCTTCGGGATTCAGGATGGCGCTGTCCCCGGCGTTGATCCATTCGCCCACGTTTTGATAAAACCGCCCTTTGAACTCAAATCGCTCCGGGATGTCGGACTGGCGCAAAGCCATGCCACAGCCAATCACGTAGACGCGGCCTTCTTTGGCGATGTGGCGCAAAGTGGAGAGCCAGGGTTCGCCGCGATCCCAGGTGGCGGCCACATAAATCTGCGCGCCCCAGGCGTAGAGCGCGTAACGCGCCAGCGGCATGTAGTTCTCCCAGCAGATCAGGCCGCCCAGCTTGCCGAAGGGCGTGTCGTAAACATCCAGCGTACTGCCGTCGCCCTGCGCCCAGACAAGACGCTCGCCGCCGGTTGGCACCAGCTTGCGATGCTTGCCCATGATGTTTCCCTGCGCGTCAATGTAGAGCAAAGAATTGTACAGGCTCGCTCCGCTGGCCTCGGTGTTGCGTTCGCTCAGGCCCATGACGACGTGAATCTTCGCCCGTTGTGCGGCGCGGCAGAGTTGATCAGTGTCCGGGCCGGGAACCGCCAACGAGTTGTTGAGGAACTCGGCGTACAACTCGTTGAGTAAACGTTCTTCACCTGGCGGCACGGCCCACACCCAGTCTGGGTAAGCCGGGATGAACGATTCGGGGAAGACGATCAACCGCGCCCCAGCCCGGCCCGCGTCTACGATCAACTCGCAGGCTTTTTCTGTCGTGGCCGCCCGGTCGAGAAAAACCGGCGAGGCTTGGGCGGCGGCGACGATGAAAGGCGCGTCGGCGGTGTGCATGGCTACGCGGGCATCGCGCCCATCTGTTGCATAATGCCAATGGCGTCTTCCACGCCGAAGTGTTCTACGATCTTGCCGTTTTGGATGCGGACGATATACTGGCCGGAGATTCGGAACGACTTGCCGTTGGCCGGAACCCCGAAGGCGTCTTTCGCCGGGGTAGCCGACACGGTGACCCGGGCCGCCACCCGGTCGCCCTCGGCGATCAGGTCTTCAATTGTCACCTTCTGATCGGGCCAGGCATCCACCGTGAGTCTGTGGAGTTGCTTGAGTCCCTCGAGGCCGGGCGGGAAGCCGGGCAACATGGCCGGGGTCTGGATGTCGGCGGCCACAACATCGTCGAGCGCGTCAAGATTATTGGTGTTATAAGCCTCTTGATACTTGCGAACGATGGTTTTGTTGGTTTCGAGTGACATGAGGTTAGCTCCTTTGAAAGATTCTTGACGGACTACGCAATACGGAATACGTTTTACGCCGGCGCAGGCATCAGGCCGAGTTGCTGCATAAAGGTCACGCCGTCCGGCTCGGCCCAATGCTCCACGATCTTGCCGTTGGCAAGGCGGAAGATGCTGATCCCGCTCACCCGGAGACTGTTTCCGGTGGGCGGCAGGCCCATGAAGGGCGCGGCGCTATGTGTGCCGGTCATTGTCCAGCGCATCACCACCTTGTCACCCTCTGCAATCAAATCCTCAATTGAGTAGTTCAAATCGGGGATGGCGGCAACGGTTCCGCGATGCGCGAACTTGCCGCCTTCCAGGCCGGGCGGCAGACCGGGGAGAGTCTTGTGGCTCACAACGTCAACAGCGACAATGTCGCCCAGCGCGTCGAGATCATTGGCGTTATACAACGCCTGATAACGGCGGACGATGGCTTTGTTGGCTTCGAGTGACATGGCAGGCTCCTCGTGGTATGCAACGCTAATGGCCCCGACGGAACACGCAATACGAAATACGTTTTACGCCGGCATCGGGATCGCGCCGATCTGCGTCAGCAGGCCGAGGATGTCGGCGTTGAGCCAGGCTTCCACGACTTTGCCGTTCTGTACTTTGAGCATGACGATGGCATGAACAACCACCGGTTTGCCGCTCGCTGGGACGCCCTGAAATTCGGCTTGGTGCGTGCCCCGGAAGCTGTGCTGGATGGCGACGAGATCCCCATCAACGATAATCGCCTCGTAAGGCATGCGCGAATCCGGGAAGGCGGTGTAGAACCCGGTCATTGTCGCTCGCGTCCCGGCCCGGTCGAGGGGCTGAGGGCCGAAGCCGTGAAACTTCACGTTTGGGGCCAGGGCCGAGTCCAACCCGTCCAGGTCGCGGCGATCCAGATACTTGAAGTATTGTTGAGCAAAGGCTCGCAGGTCTGTGTTTGACATGAGATAGTCTCCTTGAGTGATGTTCAGCGGATGTTTTGGGTTTGCCGAACTGCCCACACTCTACAGGATTACGGCTTGCGAGACATGGGGGAAAGTACGAAGGTTTGTAGTTGAGTAGCACGTAGATTTCGTGACAAGATGACACGATGACAAGGTGAAGTAAGGCCTGCGGGCTTCATCTTGCCATCCCTTCATCTTGTCATCTTGTCACCCTATCATCGCCTGACAGAGTGCTCAACCTTCTTTCCACCGCCCAGGCCGCCAACTGCGCCCGCGAAGCAAAGCCCAGCTTGGCGAGTGCGTTTTCCACGTGCTTCTCCACCGTCCGCTCGCTCACCACCAGTTCGTCGGCGATGGCCCGGTTGGATTTCCCTTGCGCCACCAGCGTTGCCACCTCGCGCTCGCGGCCCGTCAGCCCGCCGAACTCTTTCTTCGCAAGTTGACGCGGCGACGGTGTTGGCAATGATGGAATCATGATCAGAGCGCGACTCAGGAATTGATCACGAATCGGCTCAACGGGCAGGTTGGCGGACAACCCTTCGATCAACGTTTTGGCCGCCTCCCCTTCCCGTTCCGATTCCTCGCCTCGTCCCTGACTCCGATAAAACCGGCTGAGGGCGGCGTGGAGCCGCCACAACATCGGGCGGGCCTCGTGCTTCAGCGCCGTCTCGCGCGCGGCCTGGAGGACGATCTCGGCTTCTTCGGTTCGGCCCAGCGCCGCCAGCGCCTCGCCCCGCGCCAGGCCGAAGCGCGGGATAGCGTGCTCGCCCTGAACTTCGATGCCGGTAGCCGAGTCAATCAACATTTCGACGACTCGCAACGCTTCGTCAGCCCTGCCCTGAGCCAGCGCCAGTTCGGCGTAAGTTGCCCAGGCGTGGCGCTGGCCGATGCCAATCATCGGCGTGTCAGGCGTGAACGCTTCTTTGAGAATCGTTTCCGCTTTCGCCAATTCGTTTTGCGAGATGTGAAGCGAAGCCAGAAAGGCGGCGGCGATGCGCACCCAGTGAATGGCACTGCTCTCGCGGGCAAACTTCAGAGCTTGCTCAAGATGCTCGCGGGCGGCGGGCAGGGCCAGCAGGTCGAGATGCGCCGCCCCGGCCACCCAGCGGGTGATGGCCATAAACTGGCGATGGCCGATCTCGTCTGAAATTTCGATGGCCTGTTGGATCTGTTCGAGGGCGCGAGCGTACTCACCGGCGGTGGCCAGGCACAAGCCCAGCCAGGCGCGGGCCAGAGTCTCGGCAGGCCGCGAGTTCGTGTCGCAGGCAATTTGCAGGGCGGCCTCGCTGTCGCGCACGCGCCCGGCCAGAGTCGACTCTGGCCACACGCCGACATTCTGCATGTAAATTGCGCCGCGTGGGGCCAGCACGGTCAGGCTCGAAGCCAGCCCGCCCCGGTCGTCCAATTCGCGGAAGAGCGCCACCGCGCGCTCGTAGTAAGCTACCGTTCCAAGCGGGTCACTGCTCATCCCGGCGGCAATGCCCAACAGGTCCAGAGTCTCGGCCAGGCCGCGCTTGTCTTGCACTGACTCAAAAATGGAGAGCGCCTCCTGGTGGCATTGCCTGGCTTCGGCCAGCTGCTCCACGTTCATGCGCCAGTTGCCCAGCCGGTTGAGGGTGCGGGCCAGCGCCGCCGGGTCGTTCAGGGCGCGGGCGGCTTCCAAGGCCCGTTGGAAGTACAGGCCGGTTTGCTCGTAATCGCGCGACGCCGTTGGCGCATTGCCTCCAGCGCCCGCGTGAAGTGCTCGGCGGCGGCGCTCATGGCGTAAAGACTCACGGCCTTCCGACCGGCGCGCTGTGAATAGTCCATTGCCTTTTCCCACGACCCGGCTTCGTAAAAATGATGGGCCAGATCGGCCAGCCGGGTTTCCGGGGTAGCCGTCTCCAGAAAACCGGCGATGGTCTGATGCAGGGCCTTGCGCTCGCGGGCCAGCATGTCGGCGTACACCGCTTGCCGGGTGAGCGCGTGCCGGAAGGCAAAAGTCTCCGCCGATTCTTCGACGACCAACTGAGCGGCCATCAACTCCTTCACCAACAACACCAGTTCCGCCTCGCCGCGTTGGGTCAACTTTTGCAGAAGAGTGAAATCGAAGCGCCGCCCGGCCACGGCGGCCAGACCCAGCAGTTGCCGGGCCGCCGGACTCAAATCGTCGGTGCGGCGTTGCACGGCCACCTGCACCGTGCGCGGGATTCGGAGCTGGTTGAGCGGCTTGCGATCCCATTTGCCGTCGGCTTCCACAAAGAAAATATCGCCGGTTGCGATCAGCGATTTCAAAATCTCTTCGATGAAGAACGGGTTGCCCTCGCTGAGGCCGTAGATGGCATTGAGGAATTCGGCCTGCACCGGGCGCTGAAGCTCGAAGATGGCACGGAGCATGGAGTCCACTTCGGCGGGGTTGAGGCGGGGGAGGGTCAACTCGGCGGCCAGCCGTTCGCGTTCCAGATCGGCCAGGAAGCGGTTGAGGGCGGGCGTGATCTCGTCATTGCGAAAGGTGAGGATGACGAGGACAGGCTGGGCGCTGGCGCGGCGGATAATGGTGAGCAGAGCCTCGAGACTCTCGTCGTCGCTCCAGTGCAGGTCTTCGACGACAAGAAGCAACGGCTGCGCCAGCGCCAGGCGGGCGAAGAACTGGCTGAAGGCTTGAATGAGATGGCGCTTCTCTTGTTCGGGGTCGAGATCGGAAGCCGGGGCCGGGCGGGAGAAGGAAGGGGCAAGCTCAGGCAAAAGCCGGACGAAGACGCTGGCGGCGGAACCGAGATCGCGGCTGATCTCGGCTGAGGGCCGCGTTCCGAAGACTCCGCGCAGTAAATCAATCAGCGGCGCATAAGGTAGCGCCCGATCCGACTCGAAGCAATTGCCTTGCAGGACGAGGAAATTTTGCCGGGCGGCCCGCGCTTTGGCTTCGGCCACGAGCCGCGATTTGCCGTTGCCGGCTTCACCGGCGATGAGGGCCGTTTGCGCCCGACGGCCTTGAACCTGAGCCAGAAGTTGATCGAGCAGGGCCAGGTGGGTGCCGCGGCCAATCAAGATGGGACATAGAACGGGTTTGTCGGCCAGCATTGTTGTGATTATATACCCCAGCTTGGCGGCAGTCGCTTCACGGTAAACATTGTCAAGGGGTCTGGTCTGATCAACCAGGCCCGTTTTTTTGTTACAATGCTGGGAATGAGCCAGCCCGCCAATCTCCCCCTTAAACACCTCACCCGCTTCCCTGCCGGGGACGCCGCCCCTCACCCGACCATCATTTGCCTGCACGGACGCGGAAGCAATGAAGGCGACTTGATCAGCCTTGCGCCTTACCTCGACGACCGCCTGCTGTGGATCAGCCCGCGCGCGCCGCTTGACCTGATGGGCGGTTGGGAGTGGTACCGGCTCGAAGGAATCGGCGCCCCCGACCAGCCCAGTTTCGACGCGGCTCTGGAAACGCTCGACCGTTTCATCACCGAAGCTGTGGCCGCTTATCCGGTTGATCCGCAGAGGCTGTTTCTGCTCGGCTTCAGCCAGGGGAGCATGATGTCGTACTCGTTTGCTCTCACCCAGCCGGCGCGAGTGGCCGGCGTCATCGCCCAGTCCGGTTATATTCCGCTCAGTTCCGGCTTGAAGGTGGATGAGGCCGGCCTGAAGGGCAAGCCCTTCGTCATCACCCACGGCACGCACGATCCTCTGCTTCCGGTTCAGTGGGGGCGCGACTCTTACGAGACCCTCAAGCGCCTCGGGGCCGAGGTTGAATTTCACGAGTTTCGGATGGGGCACAACGTCAGTGACGAGTCGATTGAGGTGATTGCCGAATGGATGAAGAAGCGATTATGACACCTGAACTTTTTTTCTCGCCTGAAGTAAAAGCGGCGCTCTCCGACCATCGCCCGGTCGTCGCCCTCGAATCAACCGTGATCTCACACGGCTTGCCGCGTCCACAAAATTTAGAGTTGGCCCGCCGGATGGAAGCCGTCGTTCGCGAACAGGGCGCGGTTCCGGCCACGATTGCGATTCTCAAGGGCCAGGTCAAGATCGGCCTGACCGACGAGGAGTTGACGTATCTCGCCAACGCCGACGGGGTTTGGAAGGTGAGCCGCCGCGATTTCCCGGTCGTCGCCGTTCGCAAAGCCGACGGGGCGACGACGGTGGCCGGGACGATGATCGGCGCGGCTTGGGCCGGGATCAAAGTCTTTGCCACCGGCGGCATCGGCGGGGTGCATCACGGCGATCACACTGACGTTTCTGCCGACTTGCCGGAGTTGAGCCGCACGTCGGTGGCGGTGGTGTGCGCCGGGGCCAAAGCCATCCTCGATCTTCCGGCTACGTTGGAGTGGCTGGAGACGGCGGGCGTGCCGGTGATTGGCTACGGCACAAACGAGTTCCCGGCGTTCTACACTCGCACCAGCGGCTTGAAGCTTGAGGCGTCCGCCGAGAGCGCGGCTGAGGTTGCGGCGATGATTAACACCAAGTGGCAGATGGGATTGGCCGGGGGAGTTTTAATCACCGCGCCTATTCCAACCGAGGCGGCCCTCCCGTCCGACTCGATCAACGACGCTATCGAACAGGCGCTGGCCGCCGCCGGGCGGCAGGGCATCAAGGGCAAAGCCGTCACTCCGTTCCTGTTAGCCAAAGTCGCCGAGATCACCGGCGGGGCCAGTTTGCGAGCCAACATTGCCCTGCTGGAAAACAATGCCCGGGTGGCGGCGGAGATCGCGCGGAATTTGGGGTCTTCCGGCTTGAGCGTGAATTGGGACGCGGATTCACGCAGATGAACGCGGATTTTTCTTTTTATTAGCGAAAATCAGCGTTCATCCGCGTCCAAAATTTCTTTTCACGCCAAACCCGGTAGAGCCGGAATTTGTAGCCGTTTATTTATGCTCATTGCCCTCATCGCCTTTGCCTTGCTCTTTGATTTTCTAAACGGCTACAACGACAGTTCCAACATCGTAGCCACCGTGATCTCGTCGCGGGCCATGTCGCCGCGCCAGGCGCTCCTGCTCACCGCCGTTTCAGAATTCGCCGGGCCGTTTCTGTTCGGCGTCGCCGTCGCCAACACGGTGGGCAAGGGCTTGCTGGACGCCAAAGCCGTCACCCTGCCGGTGGTGCTGGCCGGCGTGGTCGCGGCCATCATCTGGAATCGGGTAACATGGTTTCTGGCCTTGCCCTCGTCGTCGTCGCACGCGCTGGTGGGCGGGCTGATGGGGGCGGCTATACTGGCCAGCGGCTTCAGGGTCATCCTGCCCAACGGGTTGATCAAGATCATCATCGCCCTGTTCGTCTCGCCGCCGCTGGGCCTGGCCGCCGGTTTCGCCGTCATGCGCCTCATCCTCTTTCTGGCCCAGTCGGCCACGCCGCGTATCAACGACTGGTTCCGGCAGGGACAGATTTTTACTTCGATTGGCCTGGCGTTGAGTCACGGCGCGAACGACTCGCAGAAGACGATGGGCATCATCACCCTGGGGCTGGTGGCCTCCGGGGCCTTGCCGTCGTTTGCCGTGCCGCTGTGGGTGGTGGTGGTGAGCGCCGGGGCGATTGCCCTGGGCACCTCGCTGGGCGGGTGGCGGCTCATTCGCACCCTCGGCGGTCGCATCTTCACCATCCGTCCGGTACACGGATTCTCAACCCACATCGCGGCCACGTTCGTGATTCTGAGCGCGGCCCTGCTCGGCGGGCCAGTGAGCACCACTCAGGTCGTCGGCTCGGCCATCATGGGCGTCGGCTCGGCGGAGCGTATCTCCAAAGTGCGCTGGGATGTAGGACGCGAAATGTTGCAAGCCTGGGCGCTTACCATTCCGGCCACGATGCTGTTTGGCGCAGGCACGTTCTGGATCATCCGGGCGCTAGGATTTTGAGAACCGACGACGGACGACAGACGGCGGCCCGTCGTCAATCGTCATTCGTCGTTTTAGAATCGAGATCAATCATGAAACGTTTTTCCCTCCCTTTCTTCCGTAAGAAACCCGATGTCTTTCTGCCATTGCTGATCAAACAGGCCGAGTTCGCCGTGCAGGGCCTCACTGGTCTGCAGGCCTACATGCGCGAGCCAAACGCCGACGTGGCCCGGCGCGTGAAGTCCATTGAGAAAGAAGCCGACGAAGTGCGGCGGATTCTGATCGAAGAATTGAATCGCAACTTCATCACGCCCATGGATCGCGAAGACATCTTCGCCCTCTCGCGGGCCATTGACGACGTGCTGGACTACGCCGACACCACCACCGATGAAATGGCCATGCTCGGCGTTCAGCCCAACCCTTACCTGGTGCGCATGGTGTCTCTGCTCACCGACGCCGCCGAGGAGATTCACAAAGGCGTTCTGCGCTTGCAGGATCATCCCGGCGTGGCGAACGATCATGCAGTGCGAGCCAAGGCGCTGGAGAACCGGGTGGAGAACGTTTACCGCGAAGCCATCGCCGCGCTCTTCGTCGGCCCGAAAGACGTGCACGACGTGGTGGAAATGTTGAAGCTGAGGGAGATTTACCGCCACCTGTCCAACGCCGCCGACCGGGGCGACGAGGCCGCCAACGTGATTGGCGACATTGTGGTGAAGAAAGTGTAAGATGGCTTTTGAGTGGGCGGTCTAATCCGCCCCGCGACCGTCTTCTGAAATTACCCTGCTTCTGCCGGGACGCTTCCTGGCAGAGCCAAGCTAAGCAATGAGGCTCTACCAGATTGAGCGTGAAAACCGTTAACGCAAGACGCTAAGGCGCAAGGCCGCTAAGAAATAAACTGGTTTTTCTTCGCGCCCTGGCAACTTTGCGGCTTTGCGTTAAAAATCCCGTTGAACCCGCAAGAGCCAACAATGAACAATGGGTTGGGGCGGATTAGAAACTCATCCGTCAGTCTCTCAAATAGAGGAGGTCTTTATGAACTTCACCCGCAAAACCTACTCCACGCGCAGTGAAAAAACTGTTGACTTCATCGTCGGCTTCGTCGGCTGGTTCGTGCTCAACGGCGTGGTGGGCGGCGCGGCGCAGCTCCTTGTCGCCCTCCTCAGCAACGTCTTTACCTCAGTAGACAGCAACAGCCCGGTGCAATCCCTGGTCGGCCTCGTCGGGCTGGCGCTATGGTGCATCCCGCTCGTCGTCAACATCGGCCTCATCATCTACTTCGCCTTCACCCGCTACTGGATCGCCCTGGGCGCGTTGGGCGCGATGGCGGCGGCATTGATCGTCGTCATCTGCATCGCCGTTCTCATCGGCGGCGTTTGCTTCGCTCTGCTGGCCGGCGCTGGTGGCTCGATAGGGCCATAACAGGAAAACTTAACCGTCCCCATTCTTTACATTTGGGGCTATACTTCTTTTCGACGTTCCCAGCCGTATTTCTCGCCTTTGCCCACTGACTCAGGAGGTCTCCCATGTATCCCGTCCTCTTCACCATCAACGGCATTCCGGTCTACGCCCACGGGTTTTTCTTTTTGCTGGCGCTGTTGGTCGGGCTGGCCTGGCTCGTCGTCGAAGCCCGGCGGCGGCGCTGGCCCAAAGAAGAAGTCATTCCGATCACGTTAGCCGCATTCGTCGGCGGCATGATCGGCGCCCGGCTGTCCATTCTCTTCTTCAACGGCTGGGAGACCGCCCCCATCGTCCTCAACTTTTATGCCCTGTTCGACCCGCGCATCGGCCCCGGCTCGATTCTGGGCGCGGTGGCCGGGGCTTACATTGGCGGCTACATCGCCGCCAAAGCCATTGGCAAGCAGGGTTGCGCCTGTGATGCCTTTGCGCCGGCCATGGCCCTCGCCACCGCGGTGGGCCGCATCGGCGACTTCCTGGTGTTCGAGGATGGCCTGGGCAAACCCACCTCGCTCCCCTGGGGCGTGCCCGTGCCCGGCATCTATCTGAACGGGCAAGTCGTGCCCACGCCGGGCGCGTCCTACTTAGCTCACCCCACGCCGCTGTACGATGCCGCCTTCAACCTGATCTGGTTTGGGGTGTTGATTCTTCTCCGCGATCATCCGAAGATGCAAAACGGCAACCTGCTCAAATTCGGTTTGGCCGGTTACGCCGCCTTCCGCTTCCTCGTCGAATTCGTCCGCAACAATCAAGTGCTGGCCTTCGGCCTCACCGGCCAGCAATTCTTCTGCCTGGGTTTGCTCGTCGCGCTGGCGATCTACTACGGTCGAAAACTGCAAGCCGTCCGGCAGACCGTTTCGGCCTGAGGTGCCTGTCGCTCCAGACCTCACAGGTCCGCTTCGCGAAGACCTGTGAGGTCTTCCCAAGTTCACCCGCCGGACGCGAGTGAAGAAAAGTGGGCTTCAAGATGGCGCAACAACCAACTGAAGATATTCTCAACTCTCTACTCGAAGACCTGAAGAGTGGTGATAATTACCGTCGCGAAACGGCAGTAGAGAAGCTGGTCAAGCTGAAGGCGAATAACGAGCGGGTCATCAGCGCACTGGAACAGATAGCGGCGAACGACCCCAACCGCTGGATGCGACAGTCAGCGAAGAAAGCACTGAAATCACTCCAATCCCTACCGCCCGTTGAATTTTTGCCCCCAGCGCCTCCGCCACCTGTCAATGAGATCTCGCCTGCTCTCAGCACACCTGCTGAACCTGTCAAGCAACCGAGCGAAGAGACGATCAATAAACTACTGGAAGAGCTTCGCAGTAGCGAAGCCTATCGTCGGAAATCAGCAATAGAGACGATTGCTGAACTAAAAATAGATAACGAGAAGATCGTCAGCGCCCTGAAAGCTACAGCGGCAAACGACGCCAACCGGATTGTGAGTCAAGAGGCTAAAGAGGCTTTGATTGTGCTTGGCGTCGAAGCGCCGCCAGCCAGCGAGTCAATCCCATCTACCTCCTCAAAAAAACCGCCCGTAACCACTCGTCAGAAATACATTGATTTGGCCATCGGCTTCTTTGTTTGGTATGTTGTCAACACTTTCGTTTGGTTTTTGTTGCTTGAGGGGGGCGGACTTTCAGATGGTCAGGGCTTGGCGATCGCTTTGAACCTCTTTATTCTCCCCGCGAACCTGATCGTCCTTATTATCTTGGCTTTTGTTCGCCGTTGGGTGGCGCTGGGTATCTTGGTAGCACTCGCAGCGAATTTTGTGATTGCTGCCATCTTGGGATTAATCACGCAGGCCCAGTGCGGTATCCCATTCCTCGTAAAGTAGCCAACTAAGGTATTGACTTCATGCTTCTTCAAGCCACGACTGCCCCCCGCCAAAAAGTAGACCGACCCGAAATCTTCTGGTCGCTCCAGACCTCACAGGTCTTGGAGACCTGTGAGGTCTCGCCAAAGTTCACCCGCCGTCTGCGAGTGAAGAAAGGCGGGCTTCAAGATGGCCGAACAACCGAATGAAGAGACGATCAACAAACTGCTGGAAGAACTTCGCAGTGGCGAAGCCAACCGCCAGATAAAAGCGGTAGAAACAATAACCGAGCTAAAGACAGATAATGAGTTGATCGTCAGCGCCCTGAAAGCCCTGGCGGCGAATGACTCCGACAGACCTGTGAGTCGAGAGGCCAGAATTGTAAGTCGGGAGGCCAGAAAGGCTTTGGTTGCGCTTGGCATCGAAGCGCCGCCAGTTAGCGAGCCATCTTCTCTAGTTGCGTCAAAGAAGGAACGCTCGTCCAAAGAGGAAACCGACTTCCTCATCGGCTTCTTCGGAATGCTGGCAGTGAATTTCCCGCTTTGGATCATATATATCATCACATACACCAATTCACTCAGTTCATTCTTTCCGGCGCTGGTGTTACTGCTCAATCTTGGCGCATTGGTAGGCTTCGCCTTTACCCGGCCCAAAATTGCTTTAGGTATATTAGGTGCTTACTTTGTTGCTTTGAGCATCGCCTTGACCGCCGGGTTGTTTGCCGCGGTCATATGCTTCGGTTCTTATTTATGATAAGGGTAGCCTTCAGTGATCCAGTTGCTTTCTACAGCCACTTCCAAACACAAGTTTGACCGACCCGAAATCTTCTGGTCGCTCCAGACCTCACAGGTCTTGGAGACCTGTGAGGTCTCGCCCCAAAGTTCACCCGCCGTCTGCGAGTGAAGAAAGGTGGGTTTCAAGATGGCTGAACAACCGAGTGAAGAGACGATCATCAAACTGCTGGAAGAACTTCGTAGCGATGCGGCCTATCGCCGGATGGCAGTGATCAAAACCATTGCCGAACAACGAGTAGACGACGAGCGAATCGTCAAAATACTTAAAACAATAGTGACCGAAGATATGAGTGATGCCGTTAGAGGTTACGCTCAGGCGGCTCTTTATGCCTTGGAACACGGCCAGTTGCCTCCTGATGCGCCCTGGTCTACTCCGGTGGCGTCGAAGAAGGAACGCTCGCCCAAAGAGGCAACCGACTTCAACATCGGCTTCTTCGGAATGTTCGCAGTGAATTTCCTGCTATGGATCATATCCATCAACATACCCGGTTCATTCTTTCCGGCACTGGTGTTGCTGCTCAATCTTGGCGCATTGGTAGGCTTCGCCTTTACCCGGCCTGCAATTGCCTCAGGCATGTTACGTGCTTTAGCCGTTGCTTTTGGCATCGTCGTTGTTGTTGGATTGTTTGTTGGGGTCGTATGTCTCGTTGCTTTTTCATGATAAGTAGGGCAGTCTTCGATGATCTCATCGTTTGCTACAGCCACTTCCAAACATAAGTTTGACCGCCCAAAATCTTCAGGGGCAAGAATTGCTGTCAACGGATTTGTGGAACGGATTGAGCGGATTCGGCGGACGGGACAATCTGTTCAATCCGCTCTTGAAATCCGTTGACAGCCTCGTGCCCCAAAGGAAAACTATAATGACCATTACTACCGTCCGCCCGCAAAAAGTAGACCGTCCCGAAATCTTCTGGGAATTTACCCGCAGTCTTTGCCCTGAATGCAAAAAGGTGATTGACGCCCACATCCTCCTGCGCGACAACAAGGTCATCATGCGCAAGCGTTGCCCGGAGCACGGGCGGTTTGAGGCGCTGGTCTTCGGCGACGCCGAGTTGTACACCCAGGTTCAACGCTACAACAAGCCCGGCACGCTCCCTCTCAACTTCGCCACCGAAGTCCGCGACGGCTGTCCCCACGACTGCGGCCTGTGTCCCGACCACCAGCAACACGCCTGCCTGGCCCTCATCGAAGTCAACCAGGCCTGCAACCTCGACTGCCCGCTGTGCTTTGCCAACTCCGGCACCCACTTCTCCCACTCCGGCTGGGAACTGACCTTCGAGCAGGTGAACTTCATGCTTGACCGCTTCATCGAGTTTGAGGGCAACCCCGAAGTCGTCCAGTTCTCCGGCGGCGAGCCGAGCCTGCACCCGCGCATTCTGGATTTCATCGAACTGGCCCAGCAGAAGGGCATCAGTTACGTTATGCTCAACACCAACGGCATCCGCATCGCCCGCGACGACAAGTTTCTGGCCGGCCTCCAGCGCCTCAAGCCCCACGTCTACTTGCAGTTCGACGGCTTCGAGGCCGAGACCAACCGCATCATTCGCGGCAAGCCCGACCTGATCGAAGACAAACTGCGCGCCCTCGACCGCCTGGCCGAGGCCGATGTGCGGGCGGTGCTGGTGGGGGCCGTCGAGCGCGGGGTGAACGAACACGAAGTCGGCAACATCGTCGAGTTCGGCCTGCGCCACCCGGCGGTGTTCGGCGTTAACTTCCAGGGCGCGTTCCGGGCCCAACGCCACAACATCCCCAGCGACCCGATGACCCGGATGACGATCCCCGATATCATCAAAGGCATCGAAGCCCAGACGAACGGCCTCTTCAAGTTGAGCGACTTCGTGCCGGTGCCGTGTTGCATGCCCACCTGTAACTTCGTCACTTACGCCATGCTCGACGGCGACACCGTCACCCCTATCACCCGTGTTCTCGACATTGACCTGTATCTCGACTACCTCAAGAACCGCACCATGCCCGGCCTCAACGACGACCTCCTGCACACCCTGGAGCGCCTGTGGAGCAGTTCGGCCCAGGTCGGCTCCGACCGGGCCGCCGCCGAAATTGCCAACATCACCTTCAATCCTCTGGCGCAAACCACCCAACCACCCGACCACCCAACTCGCTCCGCCGACCGTTGCGCCGCCTGCCACTCGCACCTTCCCCTCAGCCAGCACGCCCCGCGCGACCTGGCCCGCCATGTTTTCATGCTCAACGTCCGCGACTTCATGGACCCGTGGACATTCAACGTCAAAAACGCCATGAAGTGTTGCCTGGAATTCCTGACCCCCGACGGGCGGATGATTCCGTTTTGCTCCTATAACTCGGCCGGGTATCGGGAGCAGGTGGCGCAGACCATGATGTCAAGGTGACTGTCACGGGGTGGCCTGTGCGCCGGGTTTTCAAGATTTACCCGCCCCGTGACAGTCACCTAAGTACCCAGATTCGTTACATTTGTCTAGAAACAACCACAATGAAACCGTCGTAGAATAGACAGCACGGTGCCAGCACTCGCCCAACTCACCTCGGCAGTCAGCTTTCTAGGCATGGCCCTCTCGCTGTGGCTGGGGTGCTATCTCGTCTCGCGCAGTCCGCGCAGCCGGTTGGCCTGGCAGGCCGGCCTCACCCTCTGGACGCTGGCCGGCATCTTCATCGACTCTATCGTCTCCATCAACCCCTCTCCGGCTACAAGCTGGTGGCTGGGCTGGCCGATCAATCTCCCAATCGCCATCTGGTATCACCTCAGCCTCGAAACCTTGCCGCCGGATCGGGCGGGCCGCCAACGCCCGTTCCTGCCTATGGTCTACGGGCTGATGATCCTGTTCGACATTCTGCTTGCGTTCACGCCCTGGGTGGTGGCCGATGCGCCGGGCGGCCTCGCCGTTTTCGCCAAAATATTCGCTCCTGGCCCGTTGTTTATCTTCCTGCCCGTCAGCTTGATCGGGCTGATGTCGCTCACGCTCTACAACTTCTGGCGGGCGCGGCAGGCCGTTACTAATCTTGCCCTGCGTAAACAACTCAACAGCCTGGTGCGCGGCACAGTCTTCGGCGCGCTCGCCGTTGGCTATGCGGTGGCAATCGTCACGCTAAAACTTCCCGCACCCACGCTCCCTATTGTCTTCCTGTTTGGCCTGGCCGTTGCCACGCTGGGCTACGGCACCGTGCGCTACAGCGCCCTGATCGAGGGCCGCATCCTGCGGTTCGATATTGCCCTCAACGGCTTGTTGATTCTGGCCGTGTCACTCGTTTACTATGCGGCGATTCATTTCCTGGTTCGGACGGGCGGGATTGTGGTGGATGCTTTTGTAATAGCCCTGGCCATCCTGACTCACACCGTATTCGAGTTCGCCCGCCGCGTGCTCGAACGGCCCTTTCTACGACGATCCGAACGCGCCCTGCGCGCGGCCCTGCGGACAGTTGCCCTTGAAGTGGGCGAACGAGAAGCGATAGAAGAAGGATTACGCAGCGCCCTGGCCGCCGTCGTCGTGGGCGCCGCCTCCAGGTGGGGGGCGATTGTGATTCGCGAAGGCGATGACTTCGTCATCCATGCCTCGTTTCACTCGAAGCCGGTAGGCGAGCGCCTGCCCGCCGCCGGGTTGGAGGTTCGGGAGTTGACGACCCTGGCCCCGGGCGCGGCGGCCAAACCTTTGCCCGAACTGGCCGTCGTGGCGCCCCTCGTCGCCGACGACGGAAGTCTGGGCGCGATCCTGCTTGGTCAGCCGAAGAATGGCGTCTCTTACAGCGACAGCGATCTCGATCTGGTGGCCGAAGCCGCCGACGACTTGACTGACTTGCTGCGCCAGGCGCAGCGACAGGAGGCGCAGGCTAGAGAGATTGAGCATGCGCTGGACACCTTCCGCGAGCGTGAGCATCAACTGCAACAGGAGATTGAGACGCTTCGCGCCCCGGCCCAGTTTGAGATCGGCGATAAACAGGTGGCCGAAGTGGAAGATGCGCTGAAGCGTTTGCACGACTATTCTTATCTCGGCGACCATCCGCTGGCGGCGTTCGTGACCTTAAGCGGGGCCACCCACCTCGACCGGGGCAAAGCCCTCAACGCGGCGCTGATTGCGGCTATTGAGAAACTGCGCCCCGCCGGAACCGAGCCGCGCGAACTGCCGCCCCGCGAGTGGCATCCTTACGTCACCTTGTGCGACGCTTATATTCACGGCCAATCCAACCGCGAGATTATGGCCAGGCTTTATGTGAGCGAGGCCACCTTCCACCGCACCCGCCGCCGCGCCCTGCGCGCTGTCGCCAAAGCCCTGTTCGAGATGGACTCCGCCGCTAATTTGCTGAACTGACAGTTTTTGACACCCCCAGTAGTACAGCGCGGCTAGAGTTCAAGAAACGTCGCCCTCACCAATTCGACAAACTGACAGCTTTTGGCACCTTTGCCTCTGTGATTGACAGCTTGTTTGTTGTCAAATCAGCGCAAAGGAGATTCGACCATGAACCACAAAACTTTTCTCATCACCCTGATCGCTTTGGCTCTTGTTGCCGTGAGTTGCGGCTCGACGGCCTCACAACCGGCGGCGGAGCCGGTTCCAACCGACACCCCGCTTCCCACCAGCACCTCGGCCCCCACCAGCACGCCCGCGCCCACCGACACGCCCACGCCCATGCCCACCAGCACCTTCACCCCCACCCCGAACGTGACGGCAACGGCGCAGGCTTACGCGATGGCAACGGCGGAGGCCAACGCCGCCCTCGTCCGCCCCGACCTTGAGAAGATCGGCCTCTCGACCGATGGCGGCTATTTAGGGTGGATGCACGATCCGCTCACCATCAAGGTGGACACTTACATGGAAGAGCGGCCCGAGATTGACTACCCGGAGTTCAGCGCCGCCGACTTCGTTCTTCAGACCGACGTCACCTGGAACACCGCCAGCGGCCTGGCCGGGTGCGCGCTGATCCTGCGCTCCGAAGCCGACGTGGCAACTGGGAAGAGCTATCGTGTTTACATGATGCGCCTGCAAAACCGCCCGCTGTGGGACATCGAGTATTACAACCACGGCAAGTGGCAGAGCACGCTCACCGAGGAGGTCCTCGAT
The DNA here is from genome assembly GCA_016197225.1 of Chloroflexota bacterium. Taxonomy (NCBI): domain Bacteria; kingdom Bacillati; phylum Chloroflexota; species Chloroflexota bacterium. Next base: position 155,918 of record JACPWC010000031.1, on the reverse strand, counting down.
GCGCCGGCCCTCAACTTCACCCAGGACAGCACCAATCGCATGACCGTCGTCGCTCAGGGCGACAAGCTCACCGTGTACGCCAACGGCGACAAGATGGGGTCAGTCATTGACGAGCGGCTGACCGAAGGCAATGTCTACTTTATGGCCTGGCAAGAGTCTGGCGAGACGACCTGCACCTTCTCCAATAGCTGGTTGTGGGTGCTGGGCAAATAGGCCCGCACGCTTAGCGCCAGACCTTTAGGGTCTTGGAGACCCTAAAGGTCTGGCCTTTTGCAAAGACCTGACAGGTCTAACTCGAAAGTGAAGTTCCCAATGATCACGCTACGCCGCCTCTCCATCCTCATCCTGGTTCTAAGCCTGACGCTTCCCATCGCCGCCCCGGTTCTGGCCGACACCAGCTACACCGTTCAACCGGGCGACACGCTGACGAAGATCGCAACCCGCTTCAACGTCACCACTGAAGCCCTTATCCAGGCCAACAACCTCAAAAACGCCAACGCCATTCAGATCGGGCAAACGCTCGTCATCCCCGACGGCAGCGCGCCTGCCGCCCAGCCTGCCTCCACCGGGCCTCAAACCTACATCGTGCAAAACGGCGACTCGCTCTTCCGGATAGCATCCAAATTCAACGTCACCGTAGACGCGCTGATAGCCGCCAACAACCTGACCTCGAACACCCTGCGCCCCGGCCAGACGTTGATCATCCCCGGCTCAACCCCGGCCCCGGTGGCTACGATCACGAATGCCGTCGGTTCGGTGTATGACCGGATCAGCGGCCCGCAAAGTTTCGTCAACCGGGTCAAAGCCGGCCTCGACTGGCTGCAGGCCCACGATGCCGACGCTTACAACCGGGTGGACACCTACGTCACCACCATCACCCCAAGCCCTTACAGCGACCGGGCGCAGGCCGCCCCTTTGCCCGGCGGCGGCTGCCTGGTGCGCGCCCTGGCGCGCCGCAACATGTCGGCGCAAATGGTGGCCGCTTTGCTATATCACGAAGCCTCGCACTGCTACCAGTTCGCCGCCGTCGGCGTGCTAACTTCCAAAGAAGCCGAAGTGTATGCCTACTCCGAGCAAATCGCCTTCATGGAGCGCAACAACTTCCCGAAGGACACCCTCGACTTCTACCGCAAGGTGCTGGACTACTACGCCAGCCAACCCGACGACGGCAAATACATCCCGCCGCCCGATTTCTAAACAGAAAGCCCAACATCACAAAGCCCGGTTCCCCGCAAACAGGAGCCGGGCTTTTGTTTTTCTCGAAACTGACAGTTTTTGACACCTTTGCCTCTGTGATTGACAGTTCGCTTAATGTCTACTGAACGCCAAGGAGATATAAACTCATGAACAAAAAACACAAACCTAATTCTCTTGTAGTGTTGGCGACGATCCTGGCGATTGTCGTCACAGCCTGTCAGTCGGCCACACCGGAGCCAACCGCGACTCCGGTTCCGACCGAGGCGGCAATTCCAACGGAGGCGGCGACGGCCATCCCGCCAACGGAGACGGCGACGGCAACGGAACCTCCCACTTCCACGCCGACCGCCGTTCCCACCGACACCCCGACAGCGGCTCCGACCGACACGCCTCCGCCGAGTCCGACGACAGTGCCAACACTGTCGCCTACGTTGGCCGCCACTCAGCCGCCGGCAGTTGCGGCTACCCAGCCGCCTGCCGTTGCCGCCACCAAACCTCCGGCCCCGGCGGCCTCGGGTTCGGTCTACGGCTCCACCGCTGGCCCTGACGGGTTTTTCAGCACCATCACCTGCTCTCGCCCGTCGGGCGACTGCTTGACGATGATGCCGCCTGGCGATGTCAGCTTCAGCTTCACGTTGGGCAGCGCGGCTGATGCGCCGTGGGCGCTCTTCCTGCCTTACGGCTTGTCGGTTGAGAGAGACGGAGCCAACGTCGACTCGATGTTCATGTTCGTGGATGCCGGTTGGCTGCCGCCGGGCTTCACCGTTGGGTTTGGCGGGAGCCGCAACTTTACCGAGCCGGGCCGCTACGTGATCCGCTCGTCTGGCTGCATGCTGGTCAGCGAGGGGCAGTGCGCGTGGACGACGATGGCCGGAACGACGGTGACGTTCGTCATCCAGCCTTAGAAATTCGGCATTCGTAGAGCGAATTGCCAATTCGCTCTACAGACTTGGCGGAATTAGCGCAGGCCTTTGGGGTCTTGAATATCCCGAAGGTCTGCCTTGCCAGTTTGAAAAAGTGACAGTTTTTGACACCTTTTGCTCTGGCTTTGACAGCCTGGTTGGCTTATTGTGATGTTGACAAACCCATTCAACCTGGAAAAGGAGCGACCCTAATGAAATCCAAATCCGCTATTGCCATGGATGGCGCCACCCGCGTGAAAACTGAAGATGGCAGCCTCGCTTTCAAAAGACGAACGTTCGCAACTTGCCTTGTCGTAATAAGCTTGGGGCTGTTCCTGCTCTTGTTTCTGGGAATAATAATAGTGACGGCCTTGTTGATTCGAATATAGGTCACATTACCTTGACCTCTCGCGCCAGGCTGATGGATGTGCCGATTACGGACATTCAGGCGCATCTAAGCAACGGCGAAAAAGTCCGTTTTGGGAGTGTGTCGGGTGACAAAGTTGAGGCGCGCGCGAACACCATTGCTCAACTTGTTGCTAACCTGACAGGCGCGCCAATACGCCAATGACGCCTATGCAGTCAATCAGACCTGTCAGGTGGGCGTGCTGGAAGCATGTGTTAGCGAACTTTACTGCGCCCGCTTCGCGTGACAGGTCTCTTGGGAATCTGCCAAGATGACAGCTTTTGACACCTTTGCCTCTGTCAATGACAGGGCGGGAGTCGTCAAATGTATTTCAAAGGAGACTTTCCCATGAACAAGAAATCCCTCGCTCTCACCCTCATTGCTTTGGTGTTCCTGGTAACAGCCTGTCAGCCCGCCACGCCGGAACCGACGGCAACGCCCCTGCCGACAAACACACTCCGGCCCACAAATACGCCGACGGCCACTGCAACGGCTACGGACACGCCGACGGCGACGCCGACTCACACGCCGACTGACACGCCCACGCCAACCGAGACGGCAACGGAGACTCCAACCCCGAAGCCTACTCTCCCGCCGACGCAACCTCCTCCGCCTATCCCGGCAGTCAGCGCCAGCCTGATCAGAGCTTTCAAGTTGGATAACGGCACTTGTGTTTTTGAAGTCGGCGTCGCCGGGTTTCCGGTAGAGGAGAATTACACGATTACGATTGATCGCCCCGATCCTCAGCCTGACACCTCCGTCCCTTTCCCGGCTCCATCCATCAACGTCGGGTTTCAGCCCGCCAGCCCGCCCGGTGACTACGCCGTTATCTTCCAGGGGACGCAGAACACCGCCCGATATGTCATTCACTGGACGGGCGCATGCCCGTAGCGTTTAGGTGACAGTCACCGGCCCGAGACGGCTTGAAGTTCAAGGTTTTGAAGCCGGTGACAGTCACTTGAGGCGTAGGTGGAGTCGCTGGTCGGGCTTTGCCGAAGCGTCATCGGAGCAGTTTTATAAAAGTGACAGCTTTTGACACCTTTGCCTCTGGCTTTGACAGTCGTAAAGGTGTTCACTGTAAACACCTTAGAAAACAGAAAGAGGGAAACAACATGGCAGATCAACAATTACACCCTGCCCCGACTGCTTGGCTGGCCTTCGCGACCTGGGGAAAAGTGGCCGCCGCCGTATTCGCCGTTTTGCTCGTCGCTTCCATCATTGGTCTGGTTTGGATTGACCGCGCCATTGCTGATTCCAAAGGTCAGGTTCAGACTGTTTCCGGGGGTCAAGCTTGGACTGAGTACATCACGAATGAAAATTCTATTGAGACTGACAACTGGGTGCAAGCGTTGACCATTGACACTGAAGGACGCGTTTGGGCTGGGACCAAAGGGGGGGAACTTAAGATGATTGCGCCTGACGGTCAGGTGACAACGTACAATAGTGCTAACTCAGGATTGTCAGGTGGCAGCGTGAGTGCCGTCGCTGTTGACGACCAGGGCCGGGGGTGGGTGGGAACCGAGTTTGACGGACTGACCATGCTTGCTCCTGACGGCACGTGGAAGAGTTATAAAGCTGATGATTCCAACTACGAAGCGGACTGGGTGCAAGCCATTATTATTGACACTCAAGGCCGGGTGTGGGTAGGAACCAGCGGCGGCGGGTTGAGAGTATTGGAACCCGACGGCAGTTGGACAATTTACACCAGCGCCAATTCCGGCTTGGGTTATGACTATATTGAAACCCTGACTGTTGATGGTCGTGGCCGGGTATGGGTAGGAACTTATGACAACGGAATCTACGTACTGGCTCCAGATGGCCAGTGGACGGCTTACAACCGCACCAACTCTGACTTGAAAGATGAACGACTGAATGCTCTGGCTACAGATCAGCAAGGCCAAGTGTGGGTTGCCGCCGCTTATTCTGGAATCAGCGTAGTTGGATCCGATGAAAGCTGGAAGCACTTTTCACAGGCCGAGTATGGGTTAGGAACGGATGCTCTCGACATGGATGCCGCGAATATTGTGACAGTAGCATTTGATCATCAAGGTCAGGCTTGGATTGGAGCCCAGTATGGCGGGCTTAGCGTATTAACTGCTGACAATCAATGGACTTCCTACACGCCGTCTAACAGCGGGCTTCGTAATCTGAGCTGGCCGGTATTCGCTTTTGATCAGCAAGGTCGGGTGTGGATTGGGGATGCTGGTGGGTTAGGTGTCTTTGATCCAAACGCGGGTGCACCACCACAAAACGTGGAATCGTTGGCCGCTGTTAAGTCGATTCTATCTGGGTTGAGTATCACTGCCTTTGGGCTGATGCTGATCGTTCTGGCTGTTGCCGACATAACAGCCGGAAAAAGGGTTCGCCAATTCGTCGTCGGTTTCATCGGATGGCCTTTGCTCAACGCTATGGTGATTTCGATGCTGGATGCGATCTTGCCCAGCACTGGCGGCTTTGGGCTTGTTTTCATGGCGGGACTTTTAGCGACTGCTTTCCTAGCCCTCCTCAATATCGTTGCCCTTATTTTCCTAGCCGCCAGGCGGCGCGGATGGATTGCCGCAGGGGCGGCGACGGCTTTCGTTGCCTCTATCACCGTAATTTGGCTCATCAACAAGTGAAATAGTGCTTCTTGCCTGGCCGCCGGTTTGTACACTGGGCTGACAACTGCTCATGAAAAGTGACAGCTTTTGACACCTTTGCCTCTGGCTTTGACAGTGATAAACGCGTCAAATGAGCATCAGAAAGGAATTTCAACAATGTCGAACGAACAGCTCTCCACATCTGAAAAGCCAGCCAACTCCTGGCGACAACGAGCATCTCAATTTCTCACTGGTTTCATTGGCTGGCCCACGCTCAACGCCGTAGCAACAATTTTTCTGTCGGCGATTCTAACGGTGTTGGTGCCCTGCGTTGGTTTTGGATGTTTTGGTTTGACGTTTATTTTGCTCGGTTTCCTTGCCGTCATCAACATAGGTATTCTGATTTTTCTGGCCGTCAAGCGGCGCTGGTGGATTCTCGCCGGAATAGTGACGACTTTCGCCGCCTCTATCGCCGTGATTTGGCTCATGGCCGCGCTTCAAAACTAATCGGCCCAGACCTGTCAGGTGGGCGCAGTAAAGTCTCACCAAAATAGGTTTGACGCGCCCACCTGACAGGTCTCAAGCGCAACCGGCAAATGTTCAACTCTGGAAAAGGAGCGACTCCGATGAAATCCAAAACTGCTATAGCTATGGATGGCGCAACCTGCGTAAAGACCAAAGACGGCAACATTACTTTCAAAAAACGGACGTTCACAACCTGGGTGATCATCGTGGGCCTGGGATTTTTTCTGCTCTTGGCACTGCAATTTGTGGTGGCGGACTTGTTTAGTGGCCAGGAATCTAGTCAGGAAGGGGGAGGCCTGGGTGCCGTAGCTATCTTGACGATAGTGATATTTGGCCTAACCCGCAGCATGCTAACGCCATCGGTCTACCTCAACGCTAACTCAAGGGTATTGGAAATTGGGCGCGGTACACCGACACGGCAGATTCTCTTTTCGAATATAGGGCACATTGGCCTGATCTCGCGTGAGGGGCCTATGGGAATAACCCACATAGACATTCAGGCGCTCCTGAACGAGGGCGAAACAATCCGGTTTGGAAGCGTATCAGGTGGAACGGCTGAGGCGCGCGCGAACGCTATTGCCCAACTCATTGCAGACGCAACAGGCACGCCAATACGCCGCTGAGTCGCAGTATTTACTGCGCCCACCTGATAGGTCTCAGGAGATTGCCCCATGAAATGCCCAAACTGCAACCACGTTTCTACAACAGCTTTGTTCAAGTGCTCATCCTGCGGCGAGACGTACGACCGGTCGGCGCTCGAAAAGCTGGAGCATCTCGATTATGTGCTGGCCTGGCTTGACGAGCAGGCGAAAGACCTCAGGCCCGATATCTACACCGTGTTGCGTAGCACAGCCGCAAAACAGCTTGAGGCCACCCGCGCCAGGTTGCCCGCCGCCCCGGCTCTGCCAACGCCTGCAAAACTAGCAGTTGCCTCTCAGCCCCCGCCTGTTTCGACCTTCCCTTTAGCAGATCAGGGGGTTGTCCGCGCTTTAGGTCTGGTTGAAGCCACTCGCCAACTCATTCCAGCCTGGACCAACGCCGGCATCATCAGCATCGCCTCGGCAGGCAAACTGAGTCACCATCTTGCCACACGGGCTGAGGAGTTGCGCGGCAAACTGGCCGGGCAAACCATCAACCTGGAACCGCCCGACGAGTTGCGAGTGCTTGAATTTGTCCTCGGATCAGTGGAGAGATGGGCGGAGGGCGGCCATATTGCGCCTGATGAGGCCAAGACTCTGCTGGGGAACCTGAAACTCAAACGCACTGCCCTCATGCAGGGCGCGCCGCTTACGCCGACTCCCGCCACACCTGCTCCAGCACCTGCACTAGCGGCCTCTTCAGCGGCTCCCGTTGCGCCGCCGATTCACCCGCCTAAGAAAGTCGTAGTCCCGGCATCGGTTGCATCTCAACCTGCACCAGCCGCGGCCCCGGCGGCTCCGGCAAAACCTGCCAAGCCGCCCGCACCGCCGATTGATTGGAGCAAGATATGGGAAAAGGCCTGGGGCCTCGTCGTCTCCGGCGCGCTTCTGCGCGGCCTGCTCTACTTGGGCGCATTCATGATCGTGGTCTCGGCCATCGTGCTGGTTGTGGCCTACTGGCAATTTTTCCATCCCTTGTTGAAACTTGGCTTCATCGCCGCTGTGCCGCTCACGTTTTATGCCAGCGGCTTCTTCATGCGGGCGCGCCTCAAACTGCCTGAGGCGGGCGGAGTGTTCACCGGCATCGGCGCGTTGTTGGTGGCAGTGGACTTCGCCGCCGTCTATCAAATCGGGGGCCTGCGCGGGCAAGTGGATGTGTACTGGCTCATTGCCTCAGTCTTCTGCACCGCGCTTTACACCTTCACCGCCTGGCGGGTGCGCGGCGAGTTCTTTGCTTACATCACCCTCATCGGCGCGACCAGCACCCTGCTGGCTTTCACCAGCCTGTTGGGCCTGCCGCTCGAATGGTGGATCGCTTCGGCGGCGGCCTCGGCGGTCGGGATGTTGGTGGCGGCTTCCCCGTTGAAACGGCAAGGCGGTGGTTGGCGCGATCTCGCTCAGGCGACTCGTCATCTGCCGCAACTCCTTCTGCCGGTCAGTATGTTCCTCGTCCTGCCCGTCCCCGGCAATTCGGCGTTCGGGCAAATGGCTGTGTTCCTGTTCGCCGCCGTCGGCTACGGCCTGCTGGCCTCGGCCTTCCCCGCCGTCTTCTTTGCTCATGCTTCAATCTGGAGTTCCATCGGCGCGGTGATGTTGGGTTTGCGCGCCTCACCCCTGCCGGTTGAGTGGTACGCAACCGTCGCCGCAACGCTTGCGCCGGTTTACATCCTCGCTGGCCGCGCCCTCTATCAACGCCTCCCGGATTTTGCGCCGCCGCGCAACCGTTATCGCGGCGCGGCGAATCTGGCCGGGTTTGGCCTGCTCGTCGTCGCCATTGTCACCGGAGCAGTTACGCTCCTCTTCGTGGACTTGTGGGCAGGCATCACCGCGCTGGCGCTGGCCGCGCTGGTGCTGGGCTGGTGCGCCTACTTCTTCCGCCGATCCGCCTTTGCCTTCTTCGCCGCCGGATTGTTCATCGCGCCGTTCATGCTGGCTGTTGATCAATGGCTGGTCTATCTCGAAGCGGGACAGGGCGGCGCGTGGTTGGCCTCCGCCGGGGCCGGGCTGGCGCTGATCTACCTGGCAACTGCCGCCCTCTTGCGCCGCGCCGACAAATACGCGATGTGGCTCCACTTGTGGGCGCACGCTCTCGCGCCGCTGGCTGTGCTTGGCCTGCTGATCAACTACGCCATCACCGCCGACTCGTGGTTCAACATTCCCTCGCTCGTTGCCCTCACTGGCGTGCTTGCGGTTTATGTGGCCTCGGCGGTCATCCACGACAGTGGCGGCCACCCCGGCCTCTCCAACTTTGTCAACTGGTTACCGTCTGACATCCAGCAGGACATTTTCTTGTGGCCGATTGGTCTGTTGATTCCGATCTGGATCGGCGTTGCAGGATGGGGAACCAACATTGCCCGCCCGTGGTTTGGCGTTGTGCTTGCCGCGCTGGCGCTGGTTTACGTGGGCGGCGGGCAATTGCTGGCTCTCCGCAAAGCCGCCTATCGCTTCCCGCCGCACGTCTATGCTTACCTGCTGGTCGTCGTCGGCATTGCCGTTGCGTTGAACGACAAACTTGCGCTGGTGGCAACGCTTTACATCGCCGTAGCCGTCATGGCCTCGCTGGCCGCTCTCTATCGCCGCGTTGCCGAGTCGGCCATCGCCGCCGCGCTCTTCATCTGGCCGTTCCAGTTGACGCTCCAGCTTTCGCCGCTCACGCCGCACGCTTACTCGCTGGCTTACGCTTTGCTGGCAAGCGCCGGCTATATTCCGCTTGGCCTTTTGCTCGACTGGCGCGGCAAGGGCAAGTTTCAAACTCAACCTTATACTATTCCACTTTACGTTGTCGGCCACAGCCTGGCGGCGTTGGCCGTGCTTGCCTCGCTGGCCGGGCGCTTGGGTGCGTATGAGATCAATGTGAAATGGATCGGCGTGGCCGTGCCGTTGATTGTTTCCGGCTTGCAAGCCCTCAGCCTATATCGCTTCCAGAAGTTTCCGTTCGCCTGGGCAACCGCCGCCCTCTTCCCCATTGCTTTTGGTCAAGCCTTCACCTGGCTGAGTGTGCCGCCCAAATATGATGCGGCGGCGTGGGTGCTGTTGGCTTTTGTGTATATGCTCGTCGAGCGCGGCTTAGTGATTAATGTCGAAGCAGGCTCTATTGTTGACGCGCTCCGCGCGCGCAGTCAGAACTTCCGCTGGCCGTTCGGCCTCGGCGCGGCGGCGCTGTGCGCCCTCGGCCTGGCCCTGACGGCTTATGAATTAACTTACGCCTTCCTCATTCGACCCGCCCTGGCCACCGATTACGCCTCGCTGATTCTTGCCCAGGGGTTGGCCGTCGGCTTCGTCGTGCTGGCGGCGCGGCTCTATCACAGCCGCTGGCCGCTCTTCGTCGAACCGGCCCTGGCCTTTATTCCCTTCACCCTGTTCTTCTTCGCTTATGGCGAACGGCTCTTCGGGCAGGCGCTTACCCTGTCCCAATTCAGCGTGGTCTGGCCGGCGTTGGCCATTGCCCATTTGCTGGCCGCCCTGCTGCTCGACCGGAACAAAGTGCGCTACTCGCACGGGCTGTATCTTGGCGGCTACTCATTGACCGGGTTTGCCCTCCTGTGGTCGGTGCTGGCGGGAGATCGAGTCATTAACTTGTACGCGCTGGCCGTCGCCATCGTAGTATCGTTAGCCTCTCACACCCTGGCTCACTACGGCCATCACCATTCATTTGGCGACTTGATCCATTTCATCTGGCCCTATCAGAAACGGCCGGCCTCGGTTCTGCAACGCGCCGCGCGCACCATCTTCCTCTTCGTCACCGCCTATGCCGTGCCGGTCTGGCTGGCGCAGTTCATGGCCTATCTCCAAGTGCCGCTGGCCTGGCGCGGGCTTGGGCTGGCGCTGGCCGCGCCGATCTACATTGCCTTTGGGCTGGCCGCCCGGCGGGTGCGGGCCGAGTACACCTGGCCGCTTTACAGCGCCGGTTACGCCCTGACTGCGATTGGGGCAATGATGGCCTTCGATGATCTGGTCATCGCCATTTACGTGCTGGCGCTTAACACCGTCGTGTACGCCGCTTCAGCCTACATCTTCCGGCAAGCGTTCTGGCTCTATCTCGCCAACGCCCTCGTCCCGATTGTGGCCCTGCTCACTCTGAGCCACAACGACGCCCTCACCGCGCCCTGGGTGTCGGGAATTTTTATGGCGCTGGCGTTCGTGTACTTTGGATTGGGGCAGCTGTTCAATCGCCGAAAGACTTCCGAAGTCTTGAGAGACTTCGGAAGTCTAAGTCCTTTCGCCCTCGCCTTCTTCGCTCCCGGCTACTTGTTGAGCGCCATCGCCTTAGCGGTCGCAAGTGGTGATAGGTTGCTTGCCATCGAAGTCTATTCGGCGGGCGTGGTGCTTTACGCGCTCTCGGCCTGGGCGTTTCGCGAGACGGTGTTCCTCTATCCTGCCGCGTGGCTGGCCGCCGTGCCTTACTATCTCGGCATGACGCTGGCGATTCCACCGGGCTGGTACGGCCTCGGCTGGTTGCCCCTCATCGTCGGCTATATCGTCATCGGTCGGTTCGTCTTTCACAAGAGGCCGCTCGGCGGTTTGAAGGACTCTCTCACCCACCCGGCCCTGCCGTTCTACCTGCTGGCTTACGCCCTCAGCCTGAGCATGATGATCCTCTCGCAGGCCGACGCGCTCACCTTCACCCTGGCCCTGGCGGCTGGAGCCGTCATCTACTTTGCCTCGGCCGCGCTCTTCCGTCGGTTCGCCTGGCTGTATCCGGCTTTGCTGGCGGCGCACGTTGGGCTTCTCTCGTTCTTCGCCATCAACCCCAGCAACTTGCCGCCGCAATACATTGCATTGCCTTTCTTGGGCTTCACCTGGCTGGTGGCTCTCGTCGGCTACATCTTTAGCCGAAGGCAGGGAGAAGGTCGCCTTGTCTCCCTGTCTCCGTGTCTCCGTTATCTGCTGACTCCCTCCTGGTCACAACCCTTCTTCATCTTCACCGCGCTCGACGTAATCTTCTGGCAGGCGGTCGCCCTGGGGCGCTACGAGACGGCCATCATCGTCGCCGTCGGCTTTGCCATTTTGCTCGGGCTGTTCGCCACCTTGTGGTCGGATGGTATGTTGCCCTACTTCACCTTTGGCTTCTTCCTGCTGGCGACAGGCTATCACCTGAGTTGGGCGCATGTCTCTCTCGCCGACTCGTCGGTGGTGATTAGTGGCATTGGCTTTGGGCTGTATCTGCTGGCCCAGATCGCGGCCCTCGCCGCCGGCCCCTCTCCCGTCGTGAAACAGCACACGACAGGGGAGGGAAGAGTCATCCCTCTCAACATTTGGATCAAACCATTGACCAATGTTGCCATGACTCTCACCGGGTTAGCCGTCGTTGCCACCGTGCCGTTTGCCCTCTCGAACACCACAGCCACCGCGTTTGCGCTGGCGTTCGCCGGGGCGCTCTATCTCACCGTCGCCTATCGAGGCCGTCACTACCGTTTGGGTTACACGGCCATGGCGATGTTGCAGGTGGCCTGGGCCTTGCTACTCATCAAGCAGAATCTGGTCGAGCCGCAGTTGTACGCTATTCCGGCCGGGCTGTACTTCGGCGGCGTAGGCTTCCTGGAGCGGCGGCGCGGGCGCAAGTGGTTCGCCCTCGTCGTCGAAAGCTTCGGGCTGGCGGTGCTTCTGCTCACCTCATTCATCCAGTCGCTCAACGGCGGCGCGGCGGGCCTGCCGCACTTCGTGATCATGCTCGTCGAAGGATTGCTTGTGATCTGGTGGGGAGCGGCGCGGCGGCTCAAAGCGCCGTTCTTCATCGGCGTGACGGCCAGCGCCCTCAACGTGGCCGGGCAGGTGGTCGTGCTGTTTGGCGGCGGCTCCACGTTGATCCGCTGGTTGATCATTCTCAGCGCCGGCCTGCTGTTTGTGACCGCCGCCGTGTTCGTCGAACGCCAGCGTGTTCGCATCATCGCCAGAGCGCAGGAGTGGCGGGTGGCGTTGGAAACGTGGGAGTGAACAGAGGTAACACATGAAAAGCACCGATAAATTCCTCATCGGCATCGTGGGCGGTGTCATCTTGCTGGTGGCCGCCGCCTTTGCCGTCGCCTTCCTGCGGCCCAAGCCCGCCTATCAGCCGGAAGACGCGCCGGAGGGCGTGGCCCACAATTATCTCTTTGCCCTGGAACAGGCCGACTACGAACGCGCCTACGGCTATCTCTCGCCCACCATCAAAGGCTACCCGGCCTCTGCCGAGGCCTTCAGCGAAGATGTCCACGATTACAGTTGGACTTTTCGCCTGGAAGACTCGACCACACTTGAAGTTGAGTCAACCCGCGTCACCGGCGACCGGGCCGTCGTCACCGTGCGAGAAACGACTTTCTACGAAGGCGGCCTTTTCAACAGCGGCGAGTACAGCAACACCTTTGACGTCACCCTGGTTCAAGTGGCCGGGAGCGGCGAATGGAAAATCGTCTCATCCGATTCGTACTGGGCCTGGTGCTGGGACGACAAGGATGGGTGTCAATAAATAGGCAGGAGGTCATCATGGTTACCGTTCGTCGTTGGTATATCTTTCTTGTTTGCGCCATCAGCCTGCAATCGGTGACGTGGGCGGTCATTACCCTGTTGCAGGACTTGCTCACCAGCGGCGGCTCGGTGGTAGCCCTCGCTTTTCAGATCGCCGTGGTCGTCATCGGCCTGCCTATCTTCCTCGTTCACTGGCTGTGGGCGCAGAGTCTCGCCGGGCGAGATATGGACGAGCGCGAGTCGGCCCTGCGCCGCCTGTATCTCTACGGCACGCTGGCCCTTTTCCTCGGCCCCATTACCGTCAACGCCTTCGACCTGATCGCCACGCTTTTAGGGCTGGCCTTCGGCGGGCGGCGGACTGATTTCGGTTTCTTCCAATTTTCTCCGACCGAGTTCATCATCCGCAATCTGGCGGCAATCGCCGTCCTGGCGCTGTTGTGGTTTTATCACCAGTGGGTGACGGCGGGGGACGCCAAAGCCGCGCCTGAAACCGGGAACCCGGCCACCGTGCGCCGGCTGTACATCCTGGGGTTCAGCGCCGCCGGCGTGTGGGCGGTGACGCTGGCCGTCATCAATCTCCTGCGCTGGATCATGTTCCAGTTTGGCGGCTCGACGTTCGGCGGCCCCGACATCTTCAGCCTGACCGGCGAGGTGGCGCGGCTGGCAGTGGGCCTGCCGCTGTGGCTGTTCTTCTGGCGCTGGGCGCAACAACTGTTCACAAGCCCCAGCGAGGAAGAGCGTGAGTCGGCGTTACGAAAGTTGTATCTGTATCTGACTGTCTTTATCGCCGCCCTGACCTCGATTACCAACGCCACCTTCATCCTCGCCGGTTTGTTCCGCCGCCTGCTCGGCCTGCCGTCGCTGGGCGACATTCGCGGGCCGTTGCCGATCATCATCGGCATGGCCCTGTTGTGGGCCTATCATGCCTTCGCCCTGCGGGGCGACGCGGCTCTAGCCGGCGAAGCGCCGCGCCAGGCCGGAGTGCGGCGGCTGTATCTTTACCTGGTGGCGGCGGTTGGTCTGGCCGCATTTCTCGTCGGGTTGAGCGGCGATGTCAGCGTCTTCATCCGCTCGGTCAGCGGCATACGCTTTGGCCCGGACCTCAAAGAACAATTGTCGTGGTTCACCGCCGCCCTCATTGCCGGCCTGCCGGTGTGGCTGTGGCCGTGGCGGCAGGCGCAGGTGGGAGCAGTGGCGGCCGGCCCGTCGGGTGCCGACGAGCGCCGCTCAGTCGTCCGCAAGCTCTATCTGTACTTCTATCTCTTCGTCGCCACCATGACCGTGCTCTCCGGCGCGGTGTACATCGTGTTCCGGCTGTTGAGCCTGGTTCTCGGCGAGCGCGGCGGCGGCAACCTGATCAGCGATCTGGGGCAAGCCATCGCTTACAGCCTGATCGCTATTGGAGTCTGGCTCTATCATGGCTTTGCCCTGCGCGGCGACGGGCAGGCGGGCAAACGTGAGCAGACTCAACGGCTGGCGGCCATGCGCGTGGCGGTGGTGGACGTGGGCGAGGGCAACTTCGGGCGCGCGGCACTCGACGGACTGCGGCGCGAATTGCCCAGCCTCACCCTCGATCCAATTGGCCTGACTCCGACAGCGGCCACGGCGATGGGCATAGACTCGACCATCAGCAATCAGCCATCTGCAATCGGCAGCCAATTAGCCGAAGCAGGATTGATCGTGGGGCCATGGAACATCGTCGTCGTCGGGGAAGCCGTCACTGCTGAAGTGGCCGCCGCCGTCGTCGCCAGCCCGGCCCGCAAACTGCTGGTTCCAGTGCGAGCCAATGGCTGGGAGTGGGCGGGTGTGGATCGGTGGAATGCCGAAACTATCGTCCGGCAGACGGTGCGGGCCGTCAAACAAATTGTGGAAGGCGAAGAAGTCAAGCCTGCCCGCCCGCTGGGGGCCGGGGCGATTATCGGCATCATCGTCGGCGTCTTCTTCCTGTTGATCCTGCTGGCCATCCCGGTGCTGTATTTCTTCTTCTTTAGGGGCTTTTAGGCCACAAGGAAGTCATCATGCTCGAAATAGTATTCGCCATTGCCGTTCTCGCCGTGCTTGCAGGCATCGTTTGGATGTTGGAGCGCCGCCTAAAGACTCATGGCGCGTTGTTCACCGAATCGACAACCTCAGCCACGCCTTTATGGAGGCTGTTGGCTTTGCTGTTAGGCCTCTTGTTCGCCGGTTTGTTTGTGATGGAGTTGATCTCCTCATCGCCAATCCACATCTGGTTCCCAATATTGGCGATTGCCCTGATCGGCTATAGCATCGGCCTGGGCGGATTGCTCAACAGAATTCAAGGGCAGAAAAGAGAGGGCGGCAACAGCCAGGGGTCAGCCACATCCTCTTCAGTTGACGCCTCTGCCGCGCCTGAAGCGACAATAGAAGAAGTCAAATTTTCGCTGAACCAGCCCACACGATTTCTCATCACTCTGGCGATCGTGATCTTGGCCCTGGCGGCGGCCTTGTATGGAACCATTTGGGTGATCACCCACCCCGACAGCCCGGTCACAACTACACATCTTGTCATTGGCCTCATCGTGTTGGCAGTGTTGGCCCGGCTCGTTCGCTGGTACAAGTTGCTCGAGAGCTTGCTCAAGCTGTTTACCGGAAAGCGGGATCATCATGAACGCTGAATAGACGGTCTCCCCCCGCGTTCTGGCGGGCTGGGCGTTTGCCTCGGCGCTGGTCATCGTTCCAATTGGCGCGGCGCTAGGCGGAGCATGGAATCAGATTGCGGCAGTCATGTTCGCCGGTCAATAGTGGTCATTGTTGGCCGACGGTTTCAACCATCTCGCCGAGCATCGTCAGGCGATCCGACAATTTTGAAGTGCGCGTGCCTTGAGTCAAGGGCTTGTCGCCAGAAAGGAACTTTCCCATGGATCACGATCCGCTCTCGCTCACTGTATCCGATGAGCCTAAGGTCCCCGAAAATCGCCGCTATATGCTGGCATCGCTCTCCTGCCTCGGCGTAGTGCTCTGCGTTGCCTTCGCCGCCACAATGGCGCTTGCGTTTTATTTCCTGAGGCCGGCTTTCGTTGCGCTGCTATCCGCTACACCTGCGCCCGCCGTGCAGATTGTCCCAACCTCAACTCAAGCAACAGCGTCCCAAAAGCCCGACGTTGAAATCACTGTCTACTGTGGGCTATTTGGCGACAGTCCCGAGTCTGCCGGAGTTGACCAGCCCGTTGTTTTGAAATGGGGATGGGGCGCCGCCACCGAGGCCTATCGCCAAGACTACATTGACGCCGCTTCGTTCTCCGTCCAGATTGACGGAGAGAATATTGATGTCTCTTCCGTGGCGCCGGTCCTCTCCAGCCAATCGAATGGCTTCTCCGCAAGTTGGAGTCTGCCCCCAAGAACCTTTGCCGCCGGGACGCATCAAACCATCCTAAGCGTAACTCTCAGCCGGCAAATTACAGATGGCAAAGATTTAGACAACGATGGCAATCTCGACCTCTACGGTCCCGGACTCACGGCCTTCCCTCCGTGCGATATCATCGTAACTGAGGCGAGAGCCACTGAGCCTCCACCGATTCATGACACTGATTTGCCCCAGGCCCAGTGGCCGCTCGTCCTCTTCGATTCGTTTGATACGAACGATAATGAGTGGCTGGACTTTGCAGACCTCAGTGGAACGGAACCAAATACCTTCGACGTACGCGATGGCAAATATTTTTGGAGTGTACACTCAGACCCCGGATCGCTCGGCGTCGGCTGGCCGGTTTGGGCGAATGGGAGTCCAGAGGTCTCCGACTTCTATGCTTCGGTTGAAGCGAACGTCACCGGCGAGATAAAAGATGCGACCTATGGCTTGGTATTCCGATACGGTGATATTGGCTATTACGACTTTAGCCTCAACGATCAGGGTCTGTTCACAGTCGAAGCGATTATCTACAATCAATCCAACAATATACTAATCAAACCGACCGAAACCTCAGCCGTTCAATCTGGTGAAGCAAACCGCCTTTCGGTTGTGGCAATTGGATCGCATTTGATGTTCTATATCAACGACCAGTTGGTTGCAGAGTTGGACGATGATACTTTGCAACGCGGTTTTGTTGGCGTTTATATTAACTTGGAGGGCGGTAATGCGTTGGCTGATGTTGAATTCGACAACTTTGAACTGCGAGCTCCGGCTATCGCGACGCCGACGACCACCGCGCCTGCCGAGGCCACAACAACCGACGATTCGCAGTGGACGGTGATCCTGTCTGATGCCTTTGATTCGAATGAGAACAATTGGAGAATAGAGGGTCTTGACGATGAGTACTTTACAGTAAACCAGCTTATTACAGACGGTAAATATCGGTGGCAGGCCAAATCCAAGTCGGGCGCTATCCTCTGGTGGGATGAGCCAGAGTCGCTTTATACGAAACCGGTGTCCGACTTCTATCTGAGCGCCGAGATCCAAATAGTCAGCGGGCCGGATGACGCCACTTATGGCCTCCTCTTTCGCGAAAATGACAGCGATTTTTACTACTTTGGGATCAATAACGACGGCGAATTTTTTGTTCGTCTTTCGACCAGGCTTGGGGAGTATTTGATTGTCCCGACGTCAACCCCGGCCATTCGGCCCGGCGAGGTGAACTGGTTAGCGGTCAGAGGGGAAGGCTCGCATTTCGTGTTCTTCATTAACGACGAGCGCGTGGGCGAGGCGGATGACAGCACTTTTAGCAACGGAAGAACCGGCATAGCCATAGAACTCAATCATACTGACGACGAAGCTGTCTTCGAATTCGACAATTTTGAGTTACGCGCTCCGTGATTAGACATCACGGCGCGGCTGAAATGCAAAGAGACGGTCTCCCCTCGAATTCTGGCGACATGGGCGTTCGCCTCGGCGCTGGGCGGGGCTTGGGATCAGATTGTTGCTGTCCTGCTGGCGAAGTAATGAATGGGTGAGGATTTCTCGGGCAAACTTGAAGCGCCGGGAGTTTTATGGCAGTTCCTTCGCCGGTGTTTCGGGGATATACTAGGCGCAGGATTGGTGAGGAGTTATAGACGGGAGGGAAGATGGCCCAAAACTTTCCGCGCAACGTTTTCGGATTCATCGCCGGTGTCGGCGCTGATCCGAAAGATAGTGACGATCTCCGGACGCGGAAGGTGTTGTTGGTCTACATGATATTGGCCGGGATGATTCTGCTCGTCCTCTGGGCCAGCCTCTACCTGGTTTTTGGAGAATTGCCAGCCGCGCTCACCCTTTTCGCCCACGCCGCCGCCATGCTCGTTAGCCTATTCCTCTACAGCCGGCGGCGCATCAGCTATTACGTGCTTCGCATCTCCCAACGCCTGCTGGCGCTGATCGTGCCGTTTGTGCTGACGATCAGCCTGGGCGGCTTCGCCAATTCCAGCATCTTCATCGTCTGGGCGCTGATCGCGCCGTTGGGAACCGCCCTCTTTGGCGAGCCATTGGAAAAATTTCTGCGCTGGTCAGCCGTCTATCTCCTCCTGGTCTTCCTCGTCGGCGTTCTCCAGCCCTTCTTATCCCCGGTCATTCACTTGCCGCCGGCGCTGGTGATGACTCTCTTCGCTTTGAATGTCGGCGGCGCTTCGGCCCTGGTGCTGGCGATGATTTACTATTTTGTCAGCCAGCGCAACCTGGCCTTCCAGCTTTTGCGCGACGAGCAGGAGAAAGCCGAAAATCTCCTGCTCAACATCCTGCCCCGGGAGATCGCTGCCATTCTGAAAAGCGAGAATCACATCATCGCCGAGCAGTTCAGCGGGGCCAGCGTGTTATTTGCCGACGTGGTCGGCTTTACGCCCATGTCGGCTAAAATGACGCCGGTGGCGATTGTCGAACTGCTCGACGAAATCTTCTCTCACTTTGATTCTCTGGTGGAGAAATACCATCTGGAGAAAATCAAAACGATCGGCGATTGCTACATGGCCGCCGCCGGGGTGCCGCGCCCTCAGCCGGATCATGCGCGATTGCTGGCTTGCGCGGCGCTGGACATGCGCGACTACGTGACCGGCCGCGAGTTCAACGGCCACAGTCTCTCCTTGCGCATCGGCCTCAACTCTGGGCCGGTCGTGGCCGGCGTGATCGGGCGCAAGAAGTTCATCTACGATCTATGGGGCGATGCCGTGAACACGGCCAGCCGGATGGAGACCCAGGCCGCCGTCGGCGTGATCCAGATCACCCGCAACACGTATGATCTCATCAAAGACGACTTCGTCTGCGAGCCACGCGGCCTGCTGAGCGTGAAGGGCAAGGGCGACATGGAGGTGTGGCATGTAATAGAAATGAAGCACGATTCGCCGAGCGAGATCGGCGTGGGTAGTGCCAGCCTGTTTCTGGTTTGCCCTGAGCCTGATGGCGGAACTGAGAACTGAGGTAAAGTTGGCCGTGCGCCCGTCATCCGCTCCGCCGAGCAGTGCGCCGTCAAGAAACACTTCGAGCATCCGCCGCAATTTGAGATCAGCACGGTGACAAGCGAGCCGGTTGCCGTGTGATTATTGTCACTGGACTGATCAGCCCTACGTTCTCTATAATCCCCCCATCACGGGCGAGACCCCTCTGGCGGCGAAGCGAGAGGGTTTCGCCGTTGCCTGCCATTTCACCATATCTATCCACCGGAGGAACCCATTATGCCCGCCGACACGCTAACCATCACCGACAACCGAACCGGCAAGACCTACGATCTCCCGATCACCAACGGCGCCATCAAAGCAATGGACTTGCGCCAGATCAAAACCGGGGCCGACGACTTCGGCCTCATGGCCTACGACCCGGCCTTCATGAACACCGCCAGCACCAAGAGCGCCATCACCTACCTCGACGGCGACAAAGGCATCCTGCGCTATCGCGGCTATCCCATCGAGCAATTGGCCGAGAAGAGCACCTATCTCGAAACGGCTTACCTCATCTATCACGGCGAACTACCCAGCAAAGCCCAACTCGACGAGTGGACGTACCAGATCACCCACCACACCTTCCTGCACGAGAACCTCAAGCACCTGATGGAAACGTTCCGCTACGACGCCCACCCGATGGGCATGTTCATCAGCACCGTCGCCGCCCTCTCCACGTTCTACCCTGAGGCGAACCGGGTGCGTGACCCCGACACGCGGCTGAAGCAGGTCTATCGTCTGATCGGCAAAGTGCCGACGATTGCCGCCTTCTCCTACCGGCATGGCCGGGGCCTGCCCTACGTTTACCCGGACAACGACCTGTCGTACCCTGGCAACTTCCTGAGCATGTTGGATAAGATGGCGCAGGCGAAATATCAGCCCGACCCGGTGAAGGAGCGCGCCCTGGACGTGCTCTTCATCCTCCACGCCGACCACGAGCAGAACTGCGGCACCAACGCCATGCGGGCCATCGGCTCGTCGCTGGTGGATCCATACTCGGCCATGGCCGGGGCGGCGGCGGCGCTCTACGGCCCGCTTCACGGCGGCGCGAACGAAGAAGTGCTCAAGATGCTGACCGAGATCGGCCACGTCAAAAACATCCCGGCCTTCGTAGAGAAGGTGAAGAAAGGGGATGGCCGACTCATGGGCTTCGGCCACCGGGTGTACAAGAACTATGACCCGCGAGCCAAGATTATCAAGCGCACCGCCGACGAGGTCTTCAAAGTCACCGGCGTCAACCCCATGCTCGAAATCGCCCTGGAGTTGGAAAGCATTGCTCTGCAGGATGATTACTTCATCTCACGCAAGCTCTATCCAAATGTGGATTTCTATTCGGGCATCATCTATCAGGCTCTGGGCTTTCCGGTGTCGTTCTTCCCGGTGCTGTTCGCCATTCCGCGCACGGTGGGCTGGCTGACGCAGTGGGTGGAACTGCTCAACGACCCCGACCAGAAGATTGCCCGCCCGCGCCAGATTTACCTCGGCCACGACACGCGCGATTACGTGGCGATGGAAAAACGGGCGTAATATATTGCGGTTGTAGGGGTGATTCATGAATCGCCCCTACTGCATCTAACCTGATGACTGACCCGGACTCTGATCGCGCCTTGCTGGCCCGCATTCGCGCCGGCGACAAATCGGCCTGCGCCGAGTGCATTGAGATTCACTCGCCCGGCCTCTATCGCGTGGCCCTGCGCGTGCTGGGCGACGAGGCTGAAGCCGAAGACGCTTTGCAGGAAACCTTCCTCAGCGCCTTCAAAGCCATCGCCTCATTCGATGGCCGCTCCGGCCTGAACACCTGGCTCTATCGCATCGTCTACAATGCGGCTCTGATGCGCGTGCGAAAGCAACGGCCCACAGTTTCGGTGGATGAGCCGATGCTGGACGACGACGGCGCTGAGATGCCCCGCCAGTTGTTCGACTGGTGTTGCCTGCCGGAGCCGGACTTCGACAGCAAAGAGACTCGCACCCAGCTTGACCGGGCCATTGGCGAACTGCCGGAGAAACTCAAGGCCGTGTTTGTGATGCGCGAACTGGAAGGGCTTTCGACGGAAGAAACGGCCCAGGCGTTGGATGTGTCACTGGAGGTGGTGAAGACTCGCCTGCATCGCGCCCGGCTGTGGCTGAGAGAACGGCTTTCGGCTTACTTCGTCGAACTGGCGCGCGAGCATAGCGTGGAAGGTTGATCGGATGCTGACCGAAACTTGCGAGAAACTGATTGACGGCCTCTCGGCTTACCTCGACGGCGAAGTGCCGCCCGAACTGCGGGCCGAGATCGAAGATCACCTGGCGACCTGCGAGAACTGCCGGGCGGTGGTGGACACCACCCGCAAGATGCTGTTGCTCTATCACGGCCTGCCCAACTCCGGCCTGCCTGCTCAGGCCCGCGAGCGGCTCTACAAGTCGCTCGACTTGAGCGAGTACCTAAAACCTCCCGAAGGTTTATAACCTCGGGAGGTTTTATTTCCAGTGCCTACAGCAGACCAGCAACAAGATCAGCGAAAATCAGCGTCTCATCAGCGTTTATCTGCGTCCCCCCAAATGTTTGGCAATCGTGTTCGTTGCCGCCACAGGCGTTTGTCACCTTTCCAGCCTCCCTACATCTAACGAAGTGAACGGGCAGAGTCGCCCGAAACTTCAAAAGACAAACGGAGGACTTACGTCATGCAAAACTTACTCAATACTGCCAGTTGGGATCGGATCGTGAGAGTGATGCTCGGCATCGCCATGATGATCGTCGGCTTCACCGGAATCGTGCCCGGCGTGTGGGGAACCGTCGTGGGTGTGGTTGGCCTGGTTCCGCTCATCACCGGCCTCGTCGGCTTCTGCCCGCTGTACTTCGTCTTCAAATTCCGCACCTTGAAGAAGCATTTGACCGGTACGAAATAATAGCCTCTATCGGACATAGCGGCCTTCAGCAGGTTCAGCGCGGCCTGAGCCTGTCGAAGGCCGCGCGCTGGCTTAGTTTGAATAAAGTCCAATGAAGCCGGGCGGACTGCGGCAAAACATCCTCTTCTCACCACGAAGGCACGATGACACGAAGGATCACGAAGAAGAAACTTGGTGTACCTTTGAGTCTTGGTGTCTTCGTGGTGAATTGTCGAAAGTTGGCAGGCGGTACACCCGCACGTTTTTCTCTTCGGCCATCACCGGCCACTCCGGCAAAAAGAAAGCATGAGCCGCCACCCGCGCCCCCGGCCTCAACTCGCGCTCGAACTTGGGCAGAAGGCGGGCGTTGGCCTTTGGCAAAAGGTAGAGGGTGATCACGTCGGCTTCACCCAGCGCCACGTCGAAGAAGTTGGCGCGACGAACCGTCACCCGGTCGCCCAGCCCAAGCAAAGCAATCATCGCCCGCGTCCACAGATACTTGAGCGGGTCAATTTCCACGCCCACCGCCCGCGCCCCGAACTCGCGCGCGGCGATGATCAGCACCCGCCCGTCGCCCGACCCCAAATCGTAAACCGTCTCGCCCGGCTGAACGTTCGCCAACCTGAGCATCCGCCGCACGGTGCTGGCCGGCGTGGGCACCCAATGCGCGCCGGTGAAGAAGGGGAGGAGGGTGGAGAAGAAGGCGATGAGGGAGAGAATGACGGCAAGCCAGAGGAGAGAAGAGAGAGGAGTGGAGAGCATGAAGGTAGTTGGAGATTAGAGAATTAGAGAATTGGAGATTGAACGAGAGCAGTTATGCTAAAATGGTTTTGAGGATAGGTCTATTTTCAACGGATGTTCAAACGGAGAAGCGGATGAGCATGCTCGCATCGGCTTTTCCGTTTTGCGAAGCATCGGCTGAAAGACAGGGCAAGTTCCGACCCCTGATAACAAATTGGCCTTGCAAACAACATTCGTTTATTCGTTCGCGAAGTGCATTCGTTGACAGGTTTCACCCCCTCCCCCCAAAAAATTCCGCCCGCGCTTGCGAAGCACCCCGTAGCGAAGCGGAGAGGGACGCGCGGGTTTTCAATGGGGTCTCGCAGTTCCGCCAGCGTTTCAAAATGTCAGCCGATCAGAAATCAGGATTCAGAAACCCAGAAATTCAAGTGCGCGAAACGGGAGAAAGCGCCAGGCGAAAGCCAATATTGTAGAGGGAGACCACCGGGATGCCACAGCCCCGAACCGCGGCGAGGCAATCCCAACGATCGAAGTCCCACGACCCGCCACGCAGCACCCGCCAAATATCCTCCGGCGCTTTCAAATTTTCGCGTCCATCTTTCGGGTTGTAAGGGTACTTGTAATCGGGCTCCTCCAAATTCCTTCCCCACAAACTATTCGTCCATTCACAAACATTGCCGCTCATGTCAACCACGCTATAAGGGCTGTCACCCTGCGGCGAATATGCGCCGACTGGCGTCGTCGTTCCCGGCCCGCCTTCACTGCTGTTCAGCCTCGCTTGATCCCACTCATTGCCCCACGGATAAATTCGCCCATCCGCGCCTCGCGCCGCCTTCTCCCACTCGGCCTCAGTAGGCAAGCGAAACGGCGTGCCAGTTTCTTTGCTCAACCACTCGCAAAAGGCAACGGCATCGTTCCATGAGACCTCAACGACTGGATGATTTTCCATGCCGGAAGGAATAACGCCTTTTTCCCAGTGTTCTGGCGGGCGACACTTTGATACCCTGACAAAAACAGCGTACTGAGCGTTTGTCACCGGATACTTGCCAATGTAAAACTCAGAGATATATACACGATGTTGTGGTTGTTCGTCTGGTTGCGCGTCTGGGTCCTTTGTTGAATCACTCCCCATCAAAAACTCCCCCGCCGGAATGCGGATGAGTTCGAGGGGGAAGGGGCGTTCGAGGGTGAGAAGGTCAGGCGAAGATTTGGGCGAGGGCGGCGCAACCGTCGCCTTCTCTTTCGGGCTGTAAGCAGGAGAGGCTGAGGCGCTGGCTTTGCCCAAAGCCTGAGCTACAGCTTTGGTCACCTGGCGGCTGTCGTCATTCAACATTTGTTCGAGGGCTTGCCGCGCCGCTTGCGCCAGCGCCGGGTCACTGCCTTTCAACAATCGGCCCAATTCTTCAACCGCGCCCGCTCGAATTCCGGCGAAACCGCTGTCAACCGCCTGTTGCAGTTCAGGCGGCAGTTGGGCAGATTTTGGCGCGCGCGGACTGCGGGCAATCACAATATCACCCCCTTCTCGGTCATAAACAATCAGGCGCGGCTTTTGAGTCGGCACTACCTCCACAACTTTTGGGAAGACGTAGTCGTACAACCGGGTCGGCGTGATTCGCCCGCCTTCGTCCGCCGCCGCGCCGGTTTTCAACCCTTCGACGATGAAATGGGTGAAGATCGAAGTTTCCACGCCGCCAATGATCCGGTTGCCCTCCCAGGCCGGCTGGGTCTTGTCGGTGGCGGTGAGCACCACCCGCCCCCGCCCTTCAAAGGTGGCGTCCGTAATCGCTTGCACGCCGGGCGCGCCTTTTGCGCCTTGCCCAAACGCGCCGCTCTGGCAACAGTCCAAAATCAACACCTGCCGCTTCGCCCGGCTGTTGTCCATTTCGTCTTTGAGAAAGAGAGAGGGAATGGCCGAGCCGCTCAAGCGATCATTCCGGCTGTTCTTCACCGCCAGATACAAACGGCCCTGAGGGTCGAGCAGGCCGTGGCCGGAAAAATACAGCAACAGCAAATCATCCGGCTTCTTGTCGGCGAAGAAATCGGCGATGGCCGGATGCACTTCGGCAAACGGGCGGTTGGCCAGCGTTTGCACTGCGTCAAAGCCGCCAATCTCCGGGGCGCGCAAGAGTTCATCCAGCGCGCGCACGTCGGCGGCGGGCGCAGTGAGTTGCGACAGATTCGCGTCGTCGTATTGGCTGTTGCCGATGATCAGGGCGAACTTGCGGGGCATCCGGGCCTTACTTCTTGCCTTTCTTCTTTGGCAAACTCTGGCTCACCATTTCGATCCACTCTTTGGCTTCAACCTTCGACATTGTAACCGGAACTTTCACTTTCACTGCCGCCCCTTCTTCATTCTGGATTTCGACCTCGACCGTTTGGCTTTGGTGGCGCATTGACCAGGCATGTAGGAATTCAAGGAACTTGGTCAACACGGTTGGGCCAACTGTCACCGCGACAGCGCCCAACACAATCGGGTCTATGCCTTTTGTGCTTTCCGACGTTGGCCCAGCCGAGATGAATTCCGCCGACTCAATATCCAGTTCGCGCACTTCGTTGCGGAACTGGCGCGTCAGGCGGTCGAGTTGCTCATCGTCTTTATCTTCCAAATTGAGGCGCACTATCAGTTCGGCGGATTCGTCAGGCATGGCCGGGTTCCTTTGAATGTGGGTGATGCTGAATTTTACCTTGCATTAGAACAACGGATTCGACGAATTCAACGGATGTGCGCACGCAAAATATGTCAGCCAATTCCGGCTGAGAAGGCCGCACGCTTGCGCGCAGATGCGGCCTAAGTTCGCATCCGGGGATGCGAACTCCTCGACAACTTTTGATACTGTTGGCGAATTGCCTTGAGGAGCCAGCACCCCCAGGTGCGGCCCGCCCAGCATCCGGGGATGCCTTGCTCCTCGTGATTTCGCCAACAGCATCAACTTTTGCGTGCACACCAACGGATCACGATCCGCCTAATTCGGGAAATCCGTTGTTCTACCTGGGATGCCGCCCAGCAGAACAATGGGAAACTCCAGAATGATGGGATGGGGCGGATTAGATAGCTCGCCCTGCTGATCACAGATTCTCGATTTCAACAGGCTCCACCGCCTCCGCCAACTCAAACCCGAACACCTTTGAGTAGAAGTACAACTCGCCGTCCAGGGCGCGCTTGATGTTGGCCGCCTGCCTGAAACCGTGTTGCTCGCCCTCGAAGGCCACGTAGGCCACCGGCAGTTCTTTGGCCCGCGCCGCCTCAAACATCTTCTGCGACTGGCTCGGCGGCACGACCTTGTCTTCCAACCCCTGAAACAGAATCAGGGCGCAGGACAGCTTGTAGGTATGATGGATCGGCGAGCGTTCAATGTACAGGTCGCGCCGCGCCGGATACGGCCCAATCATGCTGTCGAGGTAGCGCGACTCAAATTTGTGGGTGTCCGTCGCCAACGCTTCGAGATCGCTGACGCCGTAGTGGCTGGCCCCGGCCTTGAACTCGTCGCGGAAGGTGAGGGCGCACAGGGTTGTATAACCACCGGCGCTTCCCCCGGTGATGGCCAACTTGTTTCGATCTGCCAATCCCTGTTCCGCAAGATACAGCGCCGCGTTGGCGCAGTCGTTCATATCCACCACGCCCCACTGCTCGTTGAGGCGCTGGCGGTACTGGCGGCCATAGCCCGTGCTACCGCCGTAGTTCACGTCAACCACTGCGATGCCGCGACTCGTCCAATATTGAACTCCAAGATTGAAGGCTGTCGAGGTGGCTCCCGTCGGGCCGCCATGACTCATCACCAGCAGAGGCGGCTTCTCGCCCTCAGGCGCGTTGAAGTCCCGGTTCGTCGGCGGATAAAAGATCGCGTGCGCCGTCAGGCCGTTCTCGGTCGGGAACTCAATCGCTTGCGGAATTGACAGATAGCCAGGATCAATCGTCAGGTTGCTTGAGCGGCGCAGAACTTCGATCCGATTCGTGGCCAGGTCGAGCCACACCAGGGCGCCAGGCTCGGTCGGCGACTCGACTCCCAACACCACAAATCCGTTCCCGGCCTTCACGCGCAAAATTTCAGTGTACGGCAATTCAATCGGCTCCAGCTTCAGCGTGCCCGGATCCAAACTCGCCAGATGCGAGTTGCCGTTCTTCTCGTAAGCGCACACAATCGCCCCGCCCGCAAACGCATACAGCGACAGGCCGAACACCCACTGCGGCCCGCCGAACTCGGCCTCCATCGGGCACAAGGCTTCAACCTGATCATTCTTCAGCCGATACAGATTCCACCAGCCGGTGCGATCCGAGACGAAGTGCAAGACGCCGCTTGGCGACCACTCCGGCTGAAAGATGGATTCTGCCGGGCCGCCCGCCACTTGTAGGGGCGCGGTGACCGCGCCCCTACTGTCCAACTCACCCACCCACAGCTCCGTGCCATCCCAGGGCATGTTCGGATGGTTCCACGTCAGCCAGGCCAGGCGGTTGCCGTCCGGGCTGAGGCGGGGCGACGAATAAAAATTGTTGCCCGAGGCCAGCACGGTTGACTCGCCCGTCTCCAGTGAGACGGCCACTACCGTGTTCACCGCTTCGCGACTCGGATCAGTGTGATCTTCACGGATGCAGATCAGGCGGTTGCGTCCGCGATCCAGGATCGCGTCGGCATAGCGCCACTCTTTTTCAGGGGTGAGCGCCTCTGGCGGGGAACCGGGTTGCTGCCGATACAACCGTTGATCGGCGAAGTTGGAGAAGTACACGACGCCATCGGCTACAAGGTAAGCGCCGCCGCCGTATTCGTGAACCCGGGTGCGGGCGTTGAACGGGGTCGGGTTCACATCGGCGGCGACCCCGTCCGGCGTCCGCCGCACGATCACGTATCGCCCTTTCTCTTGTGGTCGAATCTCAACCCAGTAAATGTCATCGCCGTCCAGCATCAGTTGCCCAAGCCTGACGCTTTCCGACACAATCAAGTCCGAGGTGATAGGCGATTTCCATGAGCCGTAAGGCGCGATTTGCATACTGCCCTCTTACTCCAACACCCAACTCAGCGCGTTGCGCTGGCTGGAGGGGAGCAGGCCGCGCACCGGGCCGTAAGGTGTGTCAATCTCGGCCACCAGTTGCAGGCTGGCGCGAGCGGCCTCCACGCCCGGCATCAGTTCGACGATGATGTACGTCGCCTGGCTTCCGGCCAGCGGCGTCGTCGAGCGCACGGCAAACGCCCAGTGAGCGGCATTCTCGCCCAGGCCGTCGGCGGTCACCGCCAGAATGTTTTGCCGCAGGCTGAGGGCCGCCGGCGCATTCTCAGGCGCGACGAATTTGAAATCGGGGCTGATACCCACCGTTAGAGTCCCGGCCTGCTCTTCTTTGGCCGCCTTGGGAAGCAGGTCGAAGACGACGGGCCGCAAGCCATCACCTTTGGCATGAAGATAGACAACGATGTCCACGTAGCGCACCGACTGGCGCTCGGCGGGCCGGATTGAATAAGCGAAGCGAGTCAGGCCGTACCGTCTCCCGGTGGCGGGCGGCGTCCACCCTTCACCCATCAATGTCTGATCGCTCCACCAGACGGGCTTGCTGATACTCAAGGCCGGCAAACGCTCGCCCGGCACCGACAACATGCCGGTCGCCCGCATCAATTCACCTTCCCAGCCGGCTACCGTTGGAAAGTTGGTCTCGTCAATGTTCATGAATGGCTCCTGCTTAATAGAGACAACGGATTTGGCGAATTCGACGGATGGATTCGCTAAATCCGTTGTCTGGCTTGACTGGTCTGAAAGTAAAGCTTGCTATTCATCGCAGATTGGGTGACGAAAGTATATCCCAACCTGTGGAGAGAGGGCAACCGCCGCCAGACACCAGGTGTCTGACCGCGAATTTTATCAGCTCACTTCCTGCCAGGCCCGCAACAACTCGGCCACACCCCAGGCCTGGGCGAAACAGCCGCGCGGGGTGAACGGCGGGTCGCCGTCGAAAATTTCGCTGACGCTCCCCAAGCCGTGATCGTTGAGGTGGTGAATAAGCGGTTCAAGACTTGAATGATCCGGAGCCAGACTGCGGAGGCCGTGTGAGGTGAGCAGAGTCCGGGCGCAGGTGTCCACGACGGCCTTTTGCTGTTTGGCGCTCAACGGGCTGTGAGGCAGTGAGACGGCGAATAGTTGATTGGGGCGCAGGCTGGCGTTGTTGCCGTCAGGCCCGTCAATCACATCGTAGCAATAGCCGCCGATCTCAAACCAGAACTTGCCGAAGCTCGCCTGAACACGGTCGGCCATTGCCGTGTAAGTGTCCGGTTCGTTGAGGCGGCGGGCGAAGCCGGCCAGGGCGCGCAAGGCGTTGTGCCACAAGGCGTTGATCTCCACCGGCTTGCCGATTCGGGGCGTCACCACCCAATCGCCGACTTTGGCATCCATCCACGTCAACTGCACACCGGCCTCACCCGCGTAAAGCAAGCCGTCGGTTGCGTCCACGTGAATCTGGTAGCGCGTGCCGCGAACGTGCCAGTTCACAATATCTTTCAAGATCGGGAAGAGTTCGCGCAATAGTTCGTCGTCGTCAGTTGTTTCGTAATAAGCGCGAATGGCTTCAAAATACCAAAGCGTCGCATCCACCGTGTTGTACTCCGGCGTCTCGCCGGCGTCCGGGAAGCGGTTGGGCAACATGCCCTGACTCACAAAGCGGGCGAAGGTGCGAAGAATGCTTCGGGCGATTTTGAAACGGCCAGTAGACAGGGCCAGGCCGGGGAGGCTGATCATCGTGTCGCGGCCCCAATCGCCAAACCAGGGGTAGCCGGCGATGATGGTCTTGCCATTCTGATCGTCCGGGGTGGCGCGGCTGACGATGAATTGGTCGGCGGCGAGATAGAGTTGCGGCGGAGCGAGCGGGCGTGGGGGCAGGGAAGAGATGGCCGCAATGGTGGGTTCTGTTCCAAGCGACAGGTTTTCTGCCAAGTCAGAGTCGTTTGGGAGCAATGCTTGTTCATAGTCCCGGCGTCTGGCATAAGCGGCGGCGCTGTCGAGGCTGGGCCGGGCTTCGACGCTGGCGACGAAGGTGAGAGTCTCGCCGGGCTGGAGCGTGGCCCGGAACTCGCCGATGCACAAATGATCTTCGAGGCCGTCGAAGCCGCGAGATTTCTCGGCGCTCAACGAAAAGTTCTTGTACCAGTCGTGGCTTTGGGCCACGCCGGCGCGGTCGCTTAAAAGGTAAAACGGCGTTGCCCCGTCGTAGGCAATCACTCGCAAGCCGTGAGGCACCGAGGTAATCAACATCTGCCAGTCGCCGCCCTGAGTTGCGCCGTGATAGTCGCGATAGTTGACCAGGACTTTAGCGGCGAGAGTCAGCGGCCCGCCGGCCCGGCGTAAACGATATTGAATGTAAGTGGTGTTCGCGCCTTGCTCCATCCAGATTCGCTTTTCGAGCAGAGCATCGGCCAGCGCAAACGTCCAAACCGGAGTCGTGCCTTCGAGGTGGAAGCGCTCGAGGTTGCGATGACCTTCAGGGTTGACAACGTCGCCTGCCCAGCGATTGGCGAAGAGCGGGTAATCGTTTCCCCCGTAAGAGGCGGCCTCATCGAGTTTGGCGACGAGCAGGGTCCGGCCCAGGGGCGGGTTGATGGCGGCGATCAAGAGTCCGTGATACCGCCTGGTCAGCACTCCGCCCACTGTTCCCGAAGCAAAGCCGCCGAGGCCGTTGGTCACCAGCCACTCTTTTCTGGCCGCCGTTGATAAGTCACCGCAAACGTCGCGCCCGAAGTCGAGCATAGCGTATTACGTAGTGCGTATTGCGTAGGGCGTATTCACGGAATACGAAATACGCAATACGCGCTACTCATCGTGCCTCCCACCCTGCTGTTGAATCAACTTCGCCACCAGCCCCGTCCAACCGGTCTGGTGGCTGGCGCCAATTCCCGCCCCGTTGTCGCCGTGAAAGTATTCGTAGAACGGGATGTGGTCGCGCCAGTGCGGGTCGCGCTGGAAAATTTCCTGGCCGCCGAAGACCGCGCGCTTGCCGTCGCCGTCGCGGGTGAAAATGCGAATGAGGCGCTGTGAAAGCGCGTCGGCGATTTGCTTGAGGGTGAGAAACTGGCCGGAGCCGGTGGGGCACTCGACGAGGAAGTCGTCGCCGTAGTAGTGGTGAAACTTTTGGATCGATTCGATGAGCAGGTAGTTGACCGGGAACCAGATGGGGCCGCGCCAGTTGGAGTTGCCGCCGAACAGGCCACTGCGCGACTCGGCCGGCTCGTAGCTGACGGTGTAGGTGGAGCCGTCAACCTGAAGGGTGTACGGAGTCTGTTCGTGAACCTTGCTCAGGGCGCGCACGCCGTAATCGCTCAAGAACTCGCCCGGGTCGAGGGCGCGCTTGAGCAGGCGTTTCATGCGGTGGCCGCGCACCAGCGCCAGCAAACGGCGCTCGCCTGCGCCCGGCTCCTGCCAGCGCGAGACGAGGCGGGCCAGGTCGGGCCGGTGAGTCAGCATCCACTCCAGCCGGGCCTTGAAGCCGGGCAGGGCGTCGAGCAATTTCGGGTCCAGCGTTTCGACGGCGAACAACGGAATGAGGCCGACGAACGAGCGCAATTTCATTGGCAGGTTGTAGCTGTTCGGCAAATGCAAAACGTCGTAGAAGAATTCGTCTTCTTCGTTCCAAAGCGGAATGCCCTCGCCGCCGAGGTTGTTCATGGCGTCGGCGATGAACAGAAAATGCTCAAAGAATTTGGTGGCGATGTCTTCGTAGACCGGGTTGGTCAGGGCCAGTTCCAGGGCCATCACCATCATGTTCAGGCTGAACATGCCCATCCAGCTTGTGCCGTCGCTCTGCTCGATGTGGCCGCCGGTGGGCAGGGGCGAACTGCGATCAAACACGCCAATGTTATCGAGGCCCAGGAAGCCGCCCTGAAAGACGTTGTTGCCCTCCGAGTCTTTGCGGTTCACCCACCAGGTGAAGTTGATCATCAACTTGTGGAAGACGCGCTCCAGAAACATCCGGTCGCTCACGCCGAAATGTTTCTTCTCCATTTTGTAGATGCGCCAGGCGGCCCAGGCCAGCACCGGCGGGTTCACGTCGCCGAACGCCCACTCGTAAGCCGGCACTTGCCCGTTCGGGTGCTGATACCATTCGCGCAAAAGCAAATCAAGCTGGCTCTTGGCAAACTCCGGGTCTACCATCGCCAGCGGGATGCAGTGGAAGGCCAAATCCCAGGCGGCATACCAGGGATACTCCCACTTGTCGGGCATGGACATCACCCGCTCGTTATAAAGATGTTGCCACTCGCGGTTGCGGCCATTCTTGCGCTCGGCAGGCGGCGGCTGGCCGGGGTCGCCCTTGAGCCACTGGTCAACAATGTAGTGGTAGAACTGCTTGCTCCATAACATTCCGGCCAGCGCCTGCCGCTGAATCATCTTCATCTCGTCGCCAACTACGTTAGCTTGAACGGCGTCGTAGAACTCGTCGGCTTCGCGTTGGCGTTGAGCAAAGATCGAATCAAAATTGGCGAAGGGATCGTTTGACGGTTGACGGTTGACGTTTGTCTCCCTCAGCCTCAACTCCACCACCGCCGACTTCCCCGGTTCAACCGTCACTGAATAATGAGCCGCCATCTTCGTCCCGGCCTTTTCCGGGTTAACGGCATCGGCCTGCCCGTGAACGACGTAGTTGTTGATGCCGTCTTTGACAAAGGCCGTTTTGTTTGGAACACCCCACAGGCGTTCGGTGTTGGTCTCGTTTTCGGTGAAGAGGAGAGTCGGGGCAACCGTCTTTCCGTCGTCGAAGCGGGCGTGGCCACAATAAAGATGATAGCTTCCCAAAATCGGATGATCAGCTTTGACAGATGACTCATCCATCGCCGCCAGCGCCGGGCGGTGGTCGTCTCGCCCCCAGCCCCAGGTGTTGCGAAACCAGAGCGTGGGCAGGAGGTGAAGAGGCGCGGCTTCCGGGCCGCGATTGACGACGGTGATACGAATCAGAATGTCGTCGGGGCTGGCTTTGGCGTATTCGACAAACACATCGAAGTAGCGGCTCTCGTGAAACACGCCGGTGTCTACCAGCTCGAACTCAAGCCCGTGCTTGTTCCGGCCTCTGTTTTCATTTACAAGTCGAGCATAAGGGAACTCGGCCTGCGGATACTTGTACAGCATCTTCAGGTAGCTGTGCGTGGGCGTGCTGTCGAGGTAGAAGTAATACTCTTTGACATCCTCGCCGTGACTGCCTTCGGAATTGGTCAGGCCAAAGAGGCGTTCTTTGAGGATCGGGTCTTTGCCGTTCCACAAGGCCAGGGCCAAACACAAGCGGCTCTTGTCGTCGGAGAGTCCGGCCAGACCGTCCTCATTCCAGCGATAGACGCGCGAGCGGGCGTGGTCGTGCGGGAAGAATTCCCAGGCGTTGCCGTGAGGGCTGTAATCTTCGCGCACCGTGCCCCAGGCGCGCTCGCTCAGGTATGGCCCCCACTTGCGCCAGGCGTCGCCGCCGGTTTGGAGTCGGTTGTGTTCAGCAGTCATCATTTCCCTCCCGGCGACAAAGGAACAAGCGGCGAGCAGTTACAAGCCCGCGCTATAAATAGAGACGCCGACACTATAACATGAAGTGCGGCGTCTCTACTTGCATCTCGCAAAATTCCTGCGTCGTCCAGCGCCTTGTGCGCGCCCGTCGCCCACAAGGGCTAGACTACAACGATGCGATTCAAAGTTGGCAGATTGCTAATCGGAGCTGACAATGGGGCAGTTCACTACGAAATCCGCCGGGCCAAAGGGAGCGCCGCCGGGGCCGGTGATCAACCCGTGCTCGACCAGATTCCGAATATCGCCAAAGTCGTCCTGGCGCAGGTTCTGGCCGCTGGCGATGGCGGCATCCGTCCAGGCGGCGGGATGCACGTCCCACAGCGGGCTGTAGCGGCCCTGATTCGGACTCCAGGCCAACACGTTCAACGGATCAAGCCCATCGAGCAGAGCCGAGTTCAAGCCCTGGCGTTGCGGGTTGTTCGCGCCGGTCTGGCCGTTGACAAAAGCGACCAGGGTGGCGCGAGCCGAGTCGGTTCCATCGCCGCCGGCGAAGGGGGCCGCGGCCAGTGCCGGAGCGAAGGTCACGTTTTCCAGCGCGGCGACCGCCGGGTTAGAGGCATCGGTAGAGACGTACTTGACAGCCTTGCCACCCGAAAAGCCGTTCGTCTCCTGATAGATAACCTTGCCGTTGGCCGTGTCGAGCGCAACAATCTTGTCGGCCTGGCCACTCCAGTTGGCAATATGAGGCGCATTCAGAATCGTGCCATTGGGCAATTCAATCAACGGGCTGTAACCGGTCTCGCCAATCGCGCCCGGGTCAGCCGCGTTGGGCGGAAAGCCGGTCGGGCCGGGCACCACGTTTCGCACCGGGCTGAAATCCACCGTCGCCGGGAAGTCAATCACGCCGTTCACGACGCTAACTTTTTGCACTGCGGCGGTGCCTTTGGCGTTGTTCAGCTTTTGTGAACGGTTCACGCCAAAAGACTTGGCCGCACTGCCATCTGAAGCATCAAGCACGATGTACCACACGGTCTGGCCGTGGCTGGTTCCCCGGTAGAGCGGGAGGGTGACGGTGTCGCCGGGGTTTTCGACCGCGCTCTTGATGAAGAGCGTGCGCCCGCCGGAATCGGCGGAAACGGCCAACGGGGCAATTAAGGTGAGGCTGAGGGCTAAAGCGATCATCAACACTGCAAATCGCTTTGCCGTTCTAAATAAGGTTGTCATTTGGGGTAATCTCCTAGTTTCTTTTTGTGATTTTTTTTGCGTCAAAAAAATGCCAAACGTTGGGCCGGCGCCGACCCTCGGCGGTACTAGACACCTTTGAGGTATTCGCGGACCATCAAGGCCGCTGTTGCGCCCTCGCCGACGGCGCTGGCCGCCTGCTTGGTGCTGCCCTTGCGCGAGTCGCCGGCGGCGAACACGCCCTTCATCGTCGTCTCCAGCATCGCATTCGTCTCGATGAAGCCATACATGTCGCGTTTGATGCCGGAGGGAAGCCAGCCGGTGTTGGGCTTGAGGCCGATGAAGATAAAGGCCCCGGCGGGCGTCAGCTTCTCGGTTGCACCGGTCTTGGCGTTCTTGATGGTGACGGCGCTCAACTTGCCATTCTCGCCATGAAACTCCACAACTTCAGTGTTGTGCCGCAGGTCAATCTTCGGATTCTCTTTGACCTTGTCAATCACCACCTTGCTGGCCGTCATCTCTTCGCCGCGTACCAGGATCGTCACCTTGTCGGCGAAGCGCGTCAGGAACAGACTCTCTTCGCCGGCGCTGTTCCCGCCGCCGACGACGACGATGTGCTTGCCTCTGTAAAACGGCCCGTCGCAGGTGGCGCAAAAGTGGATGCCGGCCCCGATCAAATCCTCTTCGCCGGGCGCGCCCAGGCGGCGGTAGGTGGAGCCGGTGGCGACAAGAACTGCTTTAGTCCCGTACTCGTTGCCGTCGGCCGTCTTCACGTAGACAGATTCTTCTTCCTCACGAATCTCGACGACTTCCTGCGCCTGTAGCAACTCCACATTGAAACGCCGGGCCTGCCGGGTGAGCCGGTCGGCAAAGTCAGCGCCGCCGATGCCGTCGGGGAAGCCGGGGAAGTTTTCGAGCCGCTCGGTGACTCCGGCCTGGCCGCCCAGGCCGCTCTTCTCGATGACCAGCACCTCCAGGCCTTCGCGGGCGGCATAAAGCGCCGCCGTCAGGCTGGCCGGGCCGCCGCCAACGCAGATCAAGTCGTAATAAGCCATCCGGGCCCGGGTTTGCAGGCCAAGCTTGGCGGCCAGGTCGGCGTTGCTTGGCTCGACCAGGGCGCCGCCGTCGTCAAAGACGATGGTGGGGATGATGCGCTTGCCCTTGTTCACGCGCTCGACCAGGGCCAGGCCGTCGGCGTTTTGTTCGATGTCCACCCAGTTGTAGTGGACTCGTTGCTCGCCGAGGAACTTCTTGGCCCGCTTGCAGTCTTCGCACCAGACAGCGCCGTAAACAGTGAGGTTTGTGTGTGACATGGTTGTAGTCTCCTCGAAAATAATAACGAAGGTCTTACGTTTGAATTTTTGCTTACGATTGGGTTTCTCGTTAAATCTGGTAGAGCCTTACGATTCAAATGAGGCGCTTGAAATACAGTCTTGGATAAGCTGAAAGTGTTACGGTGTTGAGAAAATTCCATTTGCCCAACGCCGAAACGCGACTGATTTCGTATTCGATGGCCCGGTGGAGACTCAGACTTCAAGCGTGGTGAGGAGAACGCCCGCTATTAACGCGGCGATGCCAGAGAAAAAGGCCAGGAGTGCCGCTGACGGCAATTGTTTGATCGCGGCGGCGGCTTGTTTTAAATGATCAAGCTTTCCAGATCGCGCGGGTAGTAGGTCATAATTTCCAGCCCGTCTTCAGCAATCAGCACCGTGTCTGAGTGGCGGAAGCCCCCCAGTTCGGGCGCGTACAGACCCGGCTCCACCGTAAAGACCATCCCCGGCTTCAACTCGGTGTGATCGCCCACATCCAAAAACGGCCCTTCGTGATAACGCAACCCGATGGCGTGGCCGGAATGATGCTTCCAGAACTTCATCAGGTCGTTCTCTTCATAAAACTTTCGCACCGCCCTGTCCACGTCCGAGCATTTCGCGCCGGGCAACATGGCCGCAAACGCCGTCTCCTGCGCCTGCTTCATGTAGTCAAACATCTGCCGCTGATCGTTACTCGGCTGGCCCACGATCATCGTCCGCTCCAACTCCGAGTTGTAGCCCCACATCGGCGCGCCGGCGCCCGTCACCAGCACATCGCCTTCCTGAAAGATGATGTTATTGGCCAGCGCGTGCGGAATGGCGGCGTTGCGCCCGATCTGGCCGCGATAACCCGCCGAGGGGCCGTCGCCGTACATGCTCTGGGCGCGATATAACGGCCCAATCGTGTCCAGCATCGCCAGCGTGGCCTCGTGGCTGGCGCGCAGGCTCACTTCGGTTTCGGTCGCGCCGGCCTTCGTATACTTCTGTAAAAGGCGATGCGCCAAATGTCCCCACTTCACACTCTCGCGGATCAATGCAATTTCAGCTTTGCTCTTGACCATCATCAGGTCTTCGATGAAGGCGTTGAGATGCACGACATTGTCGCCGCCCAACTCGCTCAACGACGGGCCGCGATACCCGAAAATCCAGGGGTAGCCGTCGTGATCAACTCCCACCGCCCCGATCTTGCTCCGCCCCAGCACTCGCATTTCGATCAGCACCCTGCGAAAGGTTTCCATCGGGTGCGGTTCGTGCGGATACTCGACGTAGTGATCCACGCGCTCGAAGCCGGTCCTGGCTTTGGCGTGTTCCAGTTCGAGTCGCGGCACGAACATGGCCTTCTCGCCTTTGGCGTTCATCACAAAGGCAATCGGGCGCTCGGTAGGAATGAAGGCGAAGCCGGTGAAATATAAAATGTAGTGGCTGTCAAACAGAACCACGCCACTCAAACCCTGCGCCTGAACGTGCTCAAGCAGTCTGGCGGCGCGGGCCTCGAACTCGACAGGCGGGATATTGATTGAAGTCGGCATGGCGGCCTCCTTGAGAAATCGTCTTACAGGAGTATGATACACCTATTAAACTGCAAAGGTAACCGCACAGGCCAAGAAATTAGGACGCGGATAAACGCTGATGAACGCAGATAAAAAAACAAAAAAGAGATCAGTGAGATTCAACCCCGAAACTGCTCTGCGTTACGCCAGCCAGATGGCCCGCCCGCGCCGCGTTGGCTCCGGCGAAGAGGACGTCGTCGCTCGTGAACTTGTCGCCCGCCTGCAAAGCTTTGGCTATCAGGCCGAGCTTCAACCCTTCAGCTTCACTACCGGCGTCAACACCGCCATTGCCGTCGAAGTCGGACTCAGCCTGTTGTTGATCGCGCTTGCGATTTGGAATAGCAGGCTCGCGCCCTGGGCGGCGATTATGATTCTGGGACTGGCTTTGCTCTTTGAGCGGCTCAATCGCCTGGTGGAAGCCGTCTCGGTCAGGCCCGACTCCGGTTCAGCCGCCTCTGGCTGGGCGGCGGCTTCTAACATTCTCGCCACGCGCCCAAGCGACTCTTCTTTGCCCAGCTTGTATCTCGTCGCTCACTATGACTCGAAGAGCCAGCGCGTCCCGCTCCTGGTTCGCATGATGATGTTCGTCGTCGTCCTCGGCGGCGGCGTGGCCTTTGCCGCCCTGACTCTGTTGGGGCTAGAGGCAACGGCGGCCATCGTTGGCATGGCCGTGATCGTCGTCGGCTTGCCCCTCGTCTTCCTCGTCCCCGATTCGGGCAACGAGTCGCCTGGCGCGATTGACAACGCTTCGGGAGCCGGGTTGGTTCTGCACCTGGCCGAGTGTCTGGCCGAGCATCAAGGCTTGAACGTGATTGTCTTGATTACGAGCGCCGAAGAAATGGCGGTGATGGGCGCGGCGGCTTTTGTGAGGCGCAACGAATCTGTTTTGCGCCAGCAGGCTGAAGGCGGCGGTCTGTTCGTGCTCAACTTCGACGGCGTAGGCGTGGCTGGCAAACTGTATTACGCCGACTCGCGCAATCGTATCGGACGGTTGGCCGGCCTCATCACGCAAATTGGAAACGAGCGGCGGTCGCCCCTGAGTCGATTCGCCTGGGTCGGCGTGTTGTTCGATCACATTCCGTTTGCTCAACACGGCTTCGACGCGGTTACGCTGGTCACGCTTGGCAAGGCGTCGCTCTCTGTTCACACGGCTGGCGATACGGCAGATAAGTTGAATGTGAGAGGCTTCGCCCAAGCGGGGCAAGTGGCATTAGAAGTTGCTGAGAAGCTGGCAAAATCGGGGGTGGCGCGGGAAATCATCGCTTGACCGTCAAGCAAATTTCCGGGTTTGGCTTTATCCTTGCGCCTCGTGGATCGTTTTTGGTTGCGGCTGGAAGCCGCGCTATGTTTGAGACTCTATATCGAACCCATCGCTTCTTTGCCAATCAACTGCTTTACCCGATGTTGCTGTCGAGCGGGCTGGCCTTTGGCCTGTTTGCCGGGCGCGTTTACCTGAGCCACAGTTGGACTTACCGCTTCCTGATCTGGAATCTATTCCTGGCCTGGATACCTTACCTGTGCAGTTTGTGGGCGGCGCACCTGCACCGCAACGCGCCCCAACGCTGGTGGGCCTTGCTCCTGCCCGGCGCGATCTGGTTCATCTTCTTCCCCAACGCGCCCTACCTCGTCACCGACTTTGTGCATCTGGCCGTGCGCCCGCCGGTTTCGTTCTGGTACGATCTGACTATGCTGGCAACCTTCGCCTGGACGGGTTGCTTGCTGGCAATTGCTTCACTCAGCAATATGCAAACGTTGGCGCAAGCGCACCTGGGCCGCATCCTCGGCTGGCTGTTCGCGCTTGGGGCGCTGGGGCTGGGCGGCCTCGGCGTTTACATGGGCCGCTTCCTGCGCTGGAACAGTTGGGACTTGTTCTTCAATCCATACAGCGTGCTGGCTGATGTGATTGATCGCGTTCTCAATCCCTTCGATCACGTTCGCACCTTTGGCTTCGCATTTGTGTTCGCCACGCTCTTGTTTGCCTGCTACTGGACGTTCACATCCATTCAACACCGCGAGCATATCCAAGAGTAGCTTTTGACGTTTGACGCTTATCGTTTGTCGTTTGACGCTCGCACGCTTTTCGCGGGCTGTGCCTGTCGCTTGTCGTTTTGCGTGACTCCACCAGCATTCACTTCCCGCCTCTCTTCTTTCCCCCGTGCCCGCCTCGGCCATTTCCCCACGCCGCTAGAGCCACTGCCCCACTTAACTCAAACGCTGGGCGGGTCGACTCTGTGGGTGAAGCGCGACGATGCTGTTGGCCCGGCGATGGGCGGCAACAAGACTCGCAAGCTGGAATTTTTGTTTGGCGAAGCTCAAGCGCACCAGGCAACTGCCGTGGCTACGTTTGGCGGACTGCAATCCAACTTCGCCCGGCAGATGACCGCCGGGGCGCGGGCGCTCGGCCTCGAACCGCACTGCTTCTATTTCGCCTCCCGTCCCAAAAAGCTGGAAGGCAATTTGTTGTTGAACGAGTTGATGGACGCGCATCTACACTTCATCCCCTTCGGCCAAAGCGACGAGCCTTCGATGACGTTGGAGCAGTCGGTGCGGTTGGTGCGCTGGGTGGCGCAGGTGACGCCGTCTCTGTGGGACAAGCGACTCTACTTCATGCCCGTCGGCGGCCACACCCCCGTTGGCTGTTTGGGCTACGTGCTGGCGGCGATGGAAATCGAAGAGCAGTTGCGCGAGCGTGGCGTCGAGCAGGCCACAATTGTCACTGCGGTTGGCACAGGTGGAACACTGGCCGGGCTGATGGCCGGGTTTCACTTGGCAGGTAGCAAACACAACGTGCTCGGCATTGACGTGGGCAAGTTGTGGCGGGCCTTCCCGGCGTCCATTGCCTCACTTGCTTCAGAGATTTGCGCCCTGCTCGGCCAGTCGCGCAAGTTCACTGCCGCCGATGTGCCGATGATCGAGCGAACTTACGTCGGCCAAGCTTACGCCCGCCCCACGCCAGAATCGCAAGACGCGATGCGGCTTGTGGCGAGGCAGGAAGGGCTGGTGCTCGATCCGGTCTACTCGTCGAAGGCGATGGCGGGGTTGGTGGATTTAGCGCGAAGCGGGCAGGGGCGATGGAAGCCGGGCGAACACGCCGTTTTCTTGCACACTGGCGGCATGCCGACTTTGTGGGCAACATCGTAGCGCGACGCGACTTGAGACAGGTTGTTAAAGTGCGAAGTTGCCTCTGTTTGGCAACGCTCGTTCTTCTAGAGCAAACTAGACTTCCGAAGTCTTCAAGACTTCGGAAGTCTGGGAGATCAGGCGCCACTACCGCTGGTGGGCGTGCTGGTCGGCGGAATCGTGTGGTTGAACGGGTGTTGGCCGAAGCCGCCCCGTCCGCCGAAACCACCGCCGCGCGGGCCAAACCCAAAGCCACCGTCGCCGCCCCAGTAACCTTTCTCAAGGCCCTCCAACAACCAATCGGCATGGTCGCGAGTCAGCGTGCCATCGGTCACGGCTTGCTCAATCGAGCTGCGTGTTGCCTCCTGGCAAGCGGCGGTGACGGCGTCCTGAACATCCTGCAACTTAACGCCGGCTTTGTCTGCCAGGTTGGCCAGGCTCTCGCCGGCCCACAACTGGGTGGTCAACTCATCCGCCGTCAGGCCCAATGTCTTGGCGGCGGCCTCCAAGCCCGCCTGCCCGCACAAGCCACGCCCGCCGTGATCAACTGTTGTATCCTGTTGGGTTTGTGATGCCGCCGCCGGCAGAGTATTTGCCAGAGCGCCAATGCCCACCACCGTCAACACAGCCACCAGCGTTATAACCCCTACATTCCGAATGAACTTCAACATGTTTACCTCCGTAAATTGCCGGATTGCGCCGGCGCGTTTTGTTGGTTGCAGAATACTTGAGGCGTATACAGAAAGTGTTTAGAACCAATTAGAGGTTGATAAAAACAGCCGGCGCTTCTTTTGGCCCCTTTTGGTCAAAAGGGTAGCCGCCGCTTCGTTCCTTCCTTTACGCTTTGATTTGACAGCCTTCAATTAGCCGTTACAATGAACCGCCAGCCGCCCAGGTGAAAGGCCTGGCTACCCAAACACGTGATCGAGAATTCTTCTGACACTCTAACCGACTCGGATCGGGAACTGATCCTGGCTTGTCGCAAAGGCAATGTTGGGGCCTGGGAGCGCGTCCTGCAAAAATATGAGCGCCTGGTATTTTCCGTTCCACTTCATTATGGCTTCAGCCGCGAAGACGCCGCCGACGTGACTCAACTTACGTTCACCATCCTCATGCAACGGCTAAATGATTTGCGCGAAGACAGCCATCTCGGCGCGTGGCTCACCACGGTGGCCCGGCGGCACACCTGGCGCTTGTTCCGGCGGGCTAACCGAGAAGTTACCACCGACGACGATGATTTTGTCGAAACGGTCTCGGCGCTGGGCAAGCCCGGCAACGATCCAATTGACCGGTGGGAAATGACGCAATGGGTGGATCAGGGATTAACCCAGCTCAACGAGCGTTGCCGGATGATTCTGCTGGCCCTCTACTTCGACTCGCAGGAGCCTTCGTACGCCGAAATCGCCAGCCGCCTGGGCATTCCGGTC
The DNA here is from genome assembly GCA_016197225.1 of Chloroflexota bacterium. Lineage (NCBI taxonomy): Bacteria > Bacillati > Chloroflexota > Chloroflexota bacterium. The sequence continues at coordinate 114,226 of JACPWC010000031.1, read as the reverse complement.
GGCAGTGTCGGCCCCACCCGCGCCCGGTGCCTGGAACGGCTGAAGCAGGTTCTACAGGAGTCGTAACCCACCTTGAGGCGGCGGCATCTGGGTGTATTTTCCAGCCTGGGAATGGGCATTTATCACTGACTACACCAAATGACTGACACCTTTGCCGGAGACAACATGCCAAATTCCGATGCCCTTAACTTTGAGCGCCTGGTAGACTGGGTGGATGGCCGCCTTTCTGAAGAGGAAGCCGCCACCGTTGCCAGGCAAGTGGCAACCGCCGACGAAGCCACCCAGGCGGACCTGAACTGGTTACGAGCCTTTGCCACAGCCAGCGCCGCCACCGCCCTGGCCGCCCCGCCGCCCGAAGTGAGGGCCGAACTCATTCGGCGCTTTGAAACCCTGGCGCGTGAACAACGCGGGCCTAGCTTCTTCCAGCGCCTAATTGCCTCACTCACCCTCGACAGCGAAGCGCAATTTGCCGCCACCGGTTTGCGCTCCGCCGGCGCTCAAGGCTCGCAACGGCAACTCATCTATTCAACCGAGATCGCCGACATTGCTCTAAATGTCCAGCCTCGCCTCTACGACAAGCATCTCGACATCACCGGCCAGGTTTTCCCCGGCAAGCAGGCCGCCAGCGGCAACTTCAGCGTTCAACTCCTGCGTGAGGCCGCCGAGTTTGGCCTGACCACCACCGACGAACTAGGCGAGTTTGCCTTCGAGGCCATCCCGCCCGGCGTATACGAAATTGTCTTAAGCGCCGAGCAGGCCGAAATTCTGATCGCGCCGGTCGAACTCAATTTGTAGCAATGCCTGATGATGATGACTCGGACATAAGCCCGCAGATCATAGAGAGTCTACTCGCCCAGCCGACTGTGGAACAACAGTCGGCCTTTTTGCGTTCGGCGAACTTGTTGGACGCCGGCGGTCTATTGAAGTTGTTGGATGAGGCCGCCTATCTCGCCGGAAGCGACCCCGGCAAGGCGCGGCGGCTGGCCGACCTCGGCGCCGAGGCCGCCCAAATCATCCACGCCCCAAACGTCATTCCTCGCGCCACCTACATTCGCGCCCAAACCCACGCCATCAACGCCGAATACGACGCCGCCCTTGACCTGATCGCCGCCGCCCGCGAAGGTTACAAGGCGCTGGGGCAGGAGCTGGATGCCTTGCGCACCAATCTCGGCCTCATTCACGTGCTTCAGGAGTTAGGCCGCTATCAAGAAGCCCTCGACGCTGGCAAAGTGATTCTGGATAACCTTGAAGCCGCCAGCCAACCTGAGGCCGCCAAAGCTTCGCCGGAGCGCGGCCTGGTGGCCGCAACTGCTTACCAGAACACGGGCCGGTGTTACGAGCAAATGGGCCGCTACGACGAGGCGCTGGCCGCCTATGCCGCCGCCGAGGCGATCTTTCTCGCGCTCGACATGAGCGACCGAATCGGCGACATTAGCAACAACCGGGGCATTGTGCTTTTGAGTCTGGGCCGGGGACGCGAGGCGCTGGCCGCCTTCGAGGCGGCGGCTTCCATCTTTGCCGAAGCCGACCTGGCCCTGTTCCACGCTCAAACCCAGATCAACATCGGCGACGCTCATCTTTTGTTGGGCAACTACACGCGCGGCCTCGAGGCCTTTGAGCGCGCCCGCCGCCTGCTTGCGCCGCTGGAGGCGCTGGCCGACAAGCACGTCCTCCTGCTCGACATGGCCGACGCTTACCTGGCCCTCAACTTGTACGCCGAGGCTTTGGCCGCTTATCGCGAAGCCGACGGTTTGTTGCAGGCCGCCGGCATGACCCACGACCGGGCGCGGGCCTTGTGGGGCATGGGGTCGGCCCTCATTGCCCAGTCGCAGTTTGAAGTAGCCGGGCAAATTTTGGCTCAGGCCGAGAGCCTGTTTTCTGCCGCTGACAACACGCCCCTGCTTTCGAGCGTGTTGCTGGAGCAGGCCTCTTTGCTGGCCGCGCGCGGCGACCGCGGCGCGGCGCTGACGACGGCTCGCCGGGCGTTGACTCTCGTCTCCGGCGACGATTGGCCGGTGCAACAAGTGTATGCTCACATTCGCATTGCCGACCTGCTCCTGCCCAACACCGGCAATGCTCAGGCGCACTTGCGCGAAGCCAGAAAACTGTCCGACCGCCTGGCCCTGCCACACTTGCGAGCGCGCCTCAACCAGCGGCTCGGCCACCTGCATTTACTGCTCAACCAGGATCAGGAAGCGCAAAAAGTTTTGCAGACGGCAGTGGACGAGATCGAGCAATTGCGCGGCATCCTCTCGCAGGAAATGGCGCGCACTTCTTTTGTGCGCGACAAGACCGCCGCTTACGAAGACCTGGTGCAACTCCATCTGGCTCGCGGCGGCGAAGAAAACACCTGGCAGGCCTTTGCCGTAGCCGAGCGCGCCAAGTCGCGGGCGCTGGTGGACTTGCTCACCGGCGTGGTGGACGCCAGGGCGGCCATCCCCACCGATCCCGAACTGGCGGCTCAACTTCAGTTGAAGCAAGCCGGGCTAGAGTCAGTCTATAACGAATTGTTAAGCGGTCAGGGCAAAGCCGCGCTCTCCGAACTTTACGGACGCGCCGTCAAGCTGGAGCAGGAGATCAGCCGTCTGCGCCTGCAAGTGACCGCCGCCGCGCCCGCGCCAGCCGGGCAGTTCGATGGCCCGCTCACGCCTGAGGCGTTGCAACAACAACTTCCGTCGGACGCGATTTTGGTCACCTACTACATTTGCGGCGATGAAGTTCTGGCTTTCGTTGGCATTCGCGGCAAGCTCAAGGTTGCGCGCCGCCTCGGCCTGGCCAGTTCGGCGCAAAAGCTGGCGCAAAAGCTGGCGATGCAGTGGGAACGCTTCCGGGCCGGGCCGGGCTTTGTGGCCCGGCATATGCCCCAGCTTGAGCAATCAACCCAACGTGTGCTGGCCGCGCTTTATGATGAACTGATCGCGCCGCTGGAAACGATCTGGGCCGGCTCGACCGGTGAAACCGCCTCGCCGCCCAAACTCGTCGTCGTGCCTCACGGCATTTTGCACCAGGTGCCCTTCCATGCTCTGTTCGACGGCAAGCAATACCTGATTGACCGATTCGAAATCTCGTACGCGCCAAGCCTGACGGTGTGGGCGCTATGCCAGAAACGAACTGCGCCGCCTGCCCGCAAAGCATTGGTGTTCGGGGTAGCCGACTCGCTGATCCCGGCGGCGGCGGCAGAAGCCAAAGCCGTTGCCCAGCACCTTGACGGCGTTACGGTTCGCACTCGCGAGACGGAGGCCACACTTGCCGCTCTTCAGGCCGAAGCCTCAGGGTGCAGCGTCCTGCACCTGGCGTGTCATGGTCTCTTTCGCGCCGACAACCCTATGTTTTCCTCGTTACGGTTGCACGATGGCTGGCTGATGGCCGTTGACGCCATGCAGTTTGAACTCAGCGGCGCGCTGGTGACGTTGAGCGCCTGCGAGTCGGGGCGAAGCCAGGTGATGGCCGGCGACGAGATTATTGGCCTGACGCGGGCGTTCCTGGGCGCCGGCGCTTCAACCCTGGTCGTTAGCCTGTGGCTGGTGCAGGACGAAACCACCATGACTCTGATGGGGAACTGGTACGAACAACTGAAGCGTGGCACAGGCCGGGCGGCGGCCCTGCGGGCCGCGCAACTTTCCCTTAAAGCCGTCCACCCTCACCCCTATTATTGGGCGCCATTTGTTCTGGTGGGGCAACGCTAAAAGCCTCCCCTGCAAATCGGCGGTTGCCACGTATTTTTCGGCTCAAATGTAGGCATATCTATTGAAAGAGGTGAAGTAACAGCAGAAAAATTGTTCTGGCTGACGCTTTAGCCGGAAGCAATTATTCAGGCAAATTCTGTCTGAACCGTAACTTTTTGGGGGCATTGCCGACATTTTAGTAAGTTGCAACATAAATCAATCAGCGGGGAGTCTGTTTGAATGAAAACCCAAACAATTATGCGGCATCTGATCAATGTCGCGTCACGAAGCGCAATTTTTGTTGCCTTAATGCTTGGCCTTGTTCATGCCAGCCCGGTGGGCGTCGTTGCCGCCGAGGGCGGCGGTTTTAGAGCAGGTGAAATCGTCATCAAACTTAATCCACTTGCCGGCGCTACTGTTGACGACATCAACGCCACTTACCAAACCACAACTCTCAAATCACTCGCTCCCGCTGACGGCATCTATCTATTACAAACGCCGCCCGGCAAAGACGCTCAGATATTAGCAGAGACAATAGAGCTTGATCTGAGATTGTCGTTTGTCGAACTGAACTTTCTCGGCCAGGCGCCGGAAGCCGACCCGCGCGGCATCTCGCGCTGGGGCGGCATGGACGCCGCGCCTTACTCCAGTCAATATGCCGCCGACCTGCTTGGCCTGGCGCAGGCACAGGTCATCAGCCGGGGCGCAGGCGTTGTGGTCGCCGTCATTGATACCGGCGCGCAACTCGATCACCCGGCGCTGGCCGCCAGCTTCACTGCCGCTCGCCACGATTTTATTGACGGCGATGATGTGCCCGACGACGTTTTCAGCGGCCTGGACGGCGATGGCGATGGCGTGGCCGATGAAGCCGCCGGGCACGGCACGCACGTAGCGGGCATTGTTCACCTGGTTGCGCCCGAGGCGCAGATTATGCCGTTGCGCGTGCTGGATACGGACGGCAACGGCGATGTCTTCACGGTTGCCGAAGCGATCATGTACGCCATTCACAACGGCGCCAATGTGATCAACCTCAGCCTGGGCACGCCATCAAAATCGGATATGTTGAAGGAAGTAATTCGAACAGCCACTCGCAACGGCGTGGTGGTGGTGGCCGCCGCCGGCAACTTGAACAGCAAGGAGCCCCAATACCCCGCCGCCAATGAATGCGCGCTTTCGGTGACGGCTGTCGGCCCAGGCTCTATAAAATCCGACTTTGCAAATTTTAGCGGGGGCGTTGATTTTGCCGCGCCGGGAGAATCGATCTACAGCACATTCCCGAAAGATGGTTACGCCTGGTGGAGCGGCACTTCAATGGCGGCGCCGTTTGTGGCCGGGCAGGCCGCCCTCATTCACAGCGCCGCGCCGGGCCTCAATGTGCGCGAGATTGCCCTGTTGATGGGTGGCGTCGCCCATTCTTTGGATAAGCTCAATCCACAATTCGACGGACAGCTGGGCCAGGGCCAGGCCGACATCGGGGCCAGCCTCGAACGCCTCTTCACTAACCCCTTGCCCGCTTCCAACCGTGGCCTGATGGGCCTTAGTTGCGTCCAGTAACAATCGCCAAAGGAAATTAGAAAATGAACAAGAAAACCTACTAACCAAACCGTTCATTGTATCTTTCAACAATCCCCAGTCCTCTGGTTCCCCCGTTGTAGACAAGAGACGTGACTCCCACACGTCTCTTGTCATTTAAACCAACTCTCGCCATAGAGCAAAACGCATTGCCCAAAATTAATGACCAGCACTTTTCGATCAACTGGCTGGTATTTTTCATGATGGGTTTAAGCATTCTTAAACATGGTCAATCATCTGTCGCAGGCGTTTAGCAACACGCTACGGTTATTGTTACTTCTCTGTAACAAAACCAACATATATCCAAAACGCCATAACTTCCGTATTTGTTAAGCGACTATTAGATAACCACTTGCCGATTACAATCTAAAACTGTTTGGATAACATTTATGTCTTCTCATAAAGCTCGTATCATGTTGTACTCGCACGACACCTACGGCCTCGGCCACCTGCGCCGTAGTTTAGCCATTGCCGGGCAAGTGGCCGCCGATTTGCCGAAAGCCAGCCAGTTGCTCATCACCGGCTCGATGGTGGCCGGCGCATTTGGTCTGCCGCCCCGGCTGGACATGATCAAGTTACCCGCCCTCAGCAAACGCTCCAGCGGCAAGTATCAGTCGCGCGCTCTGCCGTTGACGCTCAACGAAACCATGGCCTGGCGCACTCAAATGATTCATCAGGCCGTCACCGCTTTCAAGCCCGACCTGGTGCTGGTGGACAAGTCCCCCGCCGGCGTGCAGGGCGAAATGCTCCCGGCCCTGCGTTATCTCAAAACCTGGTCGCCGGAAACAAAACTGGTGCTGGGCATGCGCGACATCGAAGACGACGCCGGCGCCACCCGCGCCGAATGGGAAGCGTCGGGCGTGCCGCAACTCCACGACGAAGTCTACGATCACATTTTGCTCTACGGCGAACGCAACATTTTTGATCCGGTTGAGGTTTATGGCATGTCGGCCAGCGCCGAGGCCAAGTTGATCGAATGCGGCTACCTGGGCCGCGCCGACGCCAAACGCAGTCCCGAAGTCGTCCGCCGCGAGTTGGGCATTGGCGACAACCCCTTCGTCGTGGTCACCGTTGGCGGCGGCGGCGATGGTTACGAAATCATCCAGGCATATTTGGAAATGCTCGGCAACTGGCCCGGCGGCGCGCCGTTTCATAGCCTGATCGTCACCGGCCCGCTCATGCCTCACAGCAAGCGCAAACTTCTGCGCCAGTCCGCTCGCGCCAACCACCTGACTATCGTCGAGTTCACGCCCGATCTCGGCAGTTATCTGGCGGCGGCTGATCTGGTGATCAGCATGGCCGGCTACAACACCGTTTGCGAAGTTCTCACCCTGGGCGCGCGTTCGCTTCTTGTTCCGCGCACCCGCCCGCGCACCGAACAACTTTTGCGCGCCGAACGGCTGGCCGCGCGCGGCCTGGCCCGCATGTTGATGCCCGAGCAACTCTCGCCCGAACGGCTGGCCGCCGAGATCGAGTCGGCCCTGGCCGAGCCGCGCCCCGCCCGGATGCTGGACATGAACGGCCTCTCGCGCGTGGGCCGGGCCATCACCGACTTGGTTGCCCCGCCTTCGCTTCCCAGCCACACCCGGCAAACCGTCAATGCCGAAGCCTTCTTTGAAAGAGTTGCCGCATGACGACCATTGCCTATCTCGTCAAGATGTATCCGCGCTTTTCGGAGACCTTCGTCGTCAACGAAATTCTGGAGTTGGAGCGCCAGGGCCTGAACGTCCGCATCTATTCGCTCCACCGGCCCAACGACGGACGCTTTCATGCCAGCCTGGCCCGGGTGCAGGCGCAGGTCATCTACACGCCAGAGTTTCCGCTGGCCGAGGCCGAAAAGTTTCTGCCCGCCCATCGCGCCCTCTTCAAAGCGGATCGCTCGCGCTATCTGCGTGTGTTGAGCAACGTTCTCACGGCCAGAGACGATGACTTTGAAGCCCGCCTCAAATACTTTCTCAAAGCCGGCTTCATCGCCGACCACCTGCTCCGCCACCCGGTAGACGCCGTTCACGCCCACTTCGCCACCAGCGCAACTCGCGTCGCCGGCCTCGTCCACGATCTTATTGGCACGCCCTACAGCTTCACTGCTCACGCCAAAGACATTTATCATCGCGATGTTAACATCGACTCCCTTCGCCAAAAGATCGGAGCCGCCCGCTTCGTCGTCACCGTCAGCGAGTTCAACCGCCTCTACCTGCAAGACCTGACGCCCGAAGGCGTTGGCGACATTCGCCGCCTCTTCAACGGCATTGATCTGGAAATGTTCCGCCCCAACCCGGCCACACCGCGCGAACCCAACCTGATTCTAGGGGTGGGCCGCCTCATCGAAAAGAAAGGCTGGGAAGATTTGATCCGCGCCTGCGCCCTGCTGGCCGAACACGGCTCGTCATTCCGGTGCGAGATCATCGGCAACGGCTCGCTCGAAGGAAAACTCAGGAAGTTGATCGCCGAACTCGGTTTGTCATCTCAAGTGAAACTGGTCGGGGCGCGGCCACAGGACGAAGTGCTGGCCGCCTACCGTCGGGCGACCGTGTTCGCCCTCCCGTGCATCGTCGGCCAGGACGGCAACCGCGACGGCCTGCCCACCGTTCTGCTCGAAGCCATGGCCGCCGGCCTGCCCGTCATCTCCACCGACGTGACCGGCGTGCCGGAGATCATTGACGACAATGTTGACGGCCTGCTCACGCCGCAAAACAACCCGGCGGCGCTGGCACGCGCCCTGGACCGTTTGCTCGTCAGCCCGGCCTTGCGCGAGCGGTTTTCGGCGGCGGCGCGGCGCAAGGTTGAGCGCGAGTTCGACGTGCGCCAGAACGTGGCCGTGCTTCATTACTGGCTGGCCGGGTCAACTTCGACCCAAGCGTTCCACACGCCGGTTGCGTACGCGCAATTTCAGGCCGCCCACTGATTCGGAGCGCGCCATGCTACTTGTAGAGAGCGCCCTGCGCCCCGACCCAAAATTGCGCCACCTCGAAATGGCCTGGCGGCCCGACGAGATGGCCGGATTCTTCAACGAGACGGTTCTGCCCGCCCTGAACGACTCGCGACAAGTGACTGAGGCGCGCCTCGAGCGGGTCACTTACTCGCCTGGCAAAGAGTGCTTCGCCGTCTACCGGCTTGAGTTCGAGAGCGACCTGGAACAGGCCGCTCGTTGTGTCGTCACCTTCGGCCAACGCGCCAAACTTCAGGAAGTATTCGCCCAACACTACCAGGCTCGTTGCGGCTCGGCAGTATTTCTGCCTGAGCCATCGTGCCTGGTCGAGTTTTTTCCGTCCGACTGGAAACTCCCGTTCCTGGCACGCGCCCTCGATCCACGAGAAATGGCGCAAGTGTTCGGCGACTCAAATCGCCGCCCTGAAATTAAAGTGCTGGCTTACTACGCTCACCGGCGGAGCATCCTTCGTTATCGCGTCGGTTCAACCAAAATGCTGGGCAAGCTTTACACGCCGGGGCCGCTGGTTGAGAGCGTGCGACAGGTGATGAAAGACGTTCATTTGCAGGGAACAATTCGCGGCCTCCTCACCCCCAAACCGCTCGCTGTCGTCGGTGAACTGCTTCTCATGGAATGGCTCCCCGGCGTGTCAATGGATCGGGCGCTGGAGCAAACGGGAATGGAACAGAGCCGGGCCGCCATCCGGTTGGCGGCTGAGGCTTTGTCTAAAATCCATCGTCTTCAAGTCCACTGCGAGTCATGGCGATCATTGGACTCCGACTGGGAACGTCACGGCCAGCGGGCCGGCCAACTGCATCTCGTAGCGCCCGAACTCGCCGGGCAAGTTGACGCCCTGCGTGAGCAGATCAAGGCGCGCCTCGTTCGGCTTGATTCAGCGCCCAGCGTGTTTCTGCACGGCGACTACAAGACCGCTCAACTTCTGCTCGACGGCGACCGGCTGGGCGTGGTGGACTTTGACCGGGCCGGCTTCGGCGACCCGGCGATTGACGTGGGCAACTTCATGGCCGACCTGCGCCGGACGGCGGCGGCGACCGGTCAAGCCTTCTTAAGCGATCTCGCAGATGAATTTCTGGCTGAGTATCAGGCGCGTTCCCCCGAATTGGATAACGAATTAGAAGTGCGCGTCCGCCTGATGCAGAGCCTGGCTCTGGTCCGTATGGCAATGCGAACGTTCCGGCACGCGCCCCACGTTGAAGCATTGGCCGGGCCGGACTCGCTGACCTGGCTGTTGCTGCAGGAAGCGACCGAATGTTTGGAGCAGGCATGATGACTCCCGGCAACCAGAAACCGATGAATATCCTTTACCTCTGTGCTGATCGGGGCATCCCCGTTCGTGGACACAAAGGCGCCGCCATTCACGTGCGGGCGCTGGCCGAGGCCTTCAACCGCGCCGGGCACTCGGTGACGTTGATGGCGCCCAACCCCGGCCCGGCAGACGGCCCTTCGCCGTCGGCCAACATCGTCGTCGTGCCGCTGCCCGAAACGGCGGACGAATTGAACGCTCGCGAACTGAACGCTCGCGAAGCGCAAGCCCAGGGGTACGCCGGCGTTTTGGCTGAAGCGGCGCGAGGGCAAATTGAGTCGGGCGCATTCGATTTCATCTACGAGCGTTATTCTCTGTGGAGCAATGCCGGCGCGCGCCTCAGCCGTGAAACCGGCCTGCCGCTGGTTCTCGAAGTCAACGCGCCCCTGCGCCTCGAAGCCTCGCGTTATCGCGCTCTGGCCGACGCTGAAACGGCGGCCCGGATCGAAAGTGAACAATTGACAAGGGCCAGCGCCATCAGTGTCGTTTCAGACAACTTGCGCGATTACGTTCTCAAGCAAGGCGCACCGCCGGAGCGCGTTCACGTCCTGCCCAACGCGGTAGACATCGCTCACTTTCATCCCGGCGTGTCCGGCCAGCAAATCCGCGCCAGCTACGGATTGAAAGATCAAATTGTCATCGGCTTCGTCGGGCGGCCCCGGCCCTGGCACGACCTGGACACTCTGCTCGCGGCCTTTGTTCAACTGCTCGCCGCCGACTCGCGCTTTCACCTTCTGCTGGTGGGCGACATGCCCGAGTCGCTTAGGTCGGCCATCAGCCTGCTCGGCCTGGATCAGGCCGTCACCCTCACCGGCCCCATCGCTCACGATCAGGTCCCGGCTCACATCGCAGCCATGGACGTGGCCGTCTCGCCGCATCCACCGCTAGCCGACTTCTACTTCTCGCCGCTCAAAGTTTTCGAATACCTGGCTTGCGGCGCGCCGACGGTGGCCGCCGACATCGGGCAGGTGGCCGAGTTGATCAGAGACGGCGAGACCGGCGGCCTTTATTCGCCGGGCAACGCCGACTCGCTGGCAAATTCCATTCTCGCCCTGACGGCCAACCCGGCTCGCGCCAAAGAGATCGGCTGGAAGGCGGCGACTCACATTCTCGAATATCACACCTGGGATAAAAACGCCGGCGCAGTGGTGGCCTGGGTTGACGGTTCAGCCGCCACCCAATCCACACCGGCGGCTGAACCCCGGCCCGTCCCACTTCCGATCTTCGATCACAAACTCCGCCAGCGTCTCTATTGCGCCTCGCGCGCCGACCTGGCCGCGCCGCTTCTCTCACAACACCTGTCGCCGCCGGTCGTCGTCGAGGCCATCGAAGTGCTCAAATACAAGCCGGGGCGGCGCTGTGTGCTGGCCTACCAACTGGCCGGCGGCCAAAACGTGATCGGCAAAGTTTTCAAAGACGAACGCGGCCTGCGCCTCTTTCGTCTGCAACAGCGTTTGTGGCAGGGATGCTTTGGGCCGGCGGCGGCAGACGGGATTCACGTTTCGCAACCGCTGGCTTACATCCCCGAAATGCGAATGTTGTTGCAGGAACGGGCGAGCGGAACCACCCTCAATGCGCTGGCCCGCAAAACGGACGACATTCGAATGCACGTCCGGCGAAGCGCGCAGGGCATCGCCAAATTGCATGAGTCCGGGTTGGCAACCGCCTGCGCCGGCGAAGAGCCGTTGAGCCGGTATCTTCTGACGAACGAAGTGGAAAATCTGTCCCTCTTCGCCGCCGCCTTGCTGAAAGTCCGCCCTCAATCTGAGGCAAGCGTGATGAGTTTGCGCGACGCACTCCGGGATTGGGCCGCGCAACTGCCCGCGCCGGAAACAATCACACCCGTTCATCGCGACTTCTACTACAGCCAGGTTTTATTCGACGGCCCGCGCCTGACTCTGATTGATTTCGACCTGCTGGCCCTCGGCGACCCGGCTATTGATGCGGCGAACTTTCTGGCCCACCTGTTCCTCATGGGCCTCGACCAGTTGAACGACCTCGATGCGTTCTCCCGCGAGGCCGGCCTGTTCCTGGAAACTTACGCCAGCCACCGTTTTGTGGACGAAGCCTTTTTACAGAGAATGGCCTTTTACGAAGCCGCCACGTTCTTCCGTCTGATGAAGGTGGTCGCCGCCCGCCCCAACTGGAGCCGCCACTTTGAGCCGCTTCTCCACCGCACCCAGCAATGTCTGGAGGTCGCATGAACCTCAAGGAAACCCGCAGGCGCTACATTCCGCTGATCGGCGTTGATACCCGCTACCTGCACTACCTGAAGTCGTACAGCAACCTGCTTCTTGTTTCGCTGGGCTTGATTCTGGTGGTGGCCGTGCTGGACACCCTCGCCCCCTGGCCTGTCAAACTCATCGTAGACAACGTCCTCGGCGGCACATTATTCACCGGCCCGTTGAAAGACGCCATCACCCTCTTCATTGGAAACGATCAACGGGTGCTGACCGCCGTGCTTGGCATTGTCCTATTGGGCCTCACCGTTTTGCAGGGCCTGGCCGCTTTCGCCTTCGAGTACATGAACGGCACGATTCAAGAGAAAGCCACCTTCCGCCTGCGCTCCGACGTCTTCAGCCACGTCCAAAGACTGCCGCTCGAATTTTACGATCAGAGCCGGATGGGCGACGTGGTCAAACGCTTGACGGACGATTCGAGCAAAGTGATGGTGGCTCTGGTGGGAAGCCTGGGCGAATTGCTGGTCAACGCCGTGACGTTCCTGGGCTTTGCCAGCGTGATGTTGTTTATCAACTGGCGCTTCTCGATCATCATTCTGGCTTACGTGCCGCTGTTGTTCTTCCTGTTCCTCACTTTCCGCCGCAACATTCGCGAAAGCGCCCGGACGGCCCGAAACTACGAAGGACAGATGACAAACCTGGCGCTGGAAACCATGGAAGCGATTCGGGTGGTGAAGGCCTTTGGGCGCGAATCTTACGAGCAGGCCCGTTTTGAGGCGCACGGCAAAGAGCGCGTCCGCGCCGGGTTGCAGTCCATCCGTTGGACGGCCTCGTTCAGTCCGGTGATTGATTTCATTCAGGCGGCGGGCACGGCGGCGGTGATCTGGTATGGCGTCTCGCAAATTCTGATCGGCCAGCTCAGCGTCGGCGAGTTGTTGCTCTTCCTGTCGTACCTCAGTTCGATCTACAAGCCGCTGAAGAAGTTCGGCTCGCTGGCCGGAGAGTTGCAGAAGGCCGCCGTCGGCGCGGATCGACTCTCGGAGTTGTTGGACGCCGATGTTGGCATCCGTCAGTCGCCAAACGCCCGCTCTCTGCGCCGGGCCAGAGGCCAGGTGACGTTTGACCACGTGACGTTTGCCTACGCCAGCGCGCCAGACCGGCCCACCCTTCAAGATTTTGATTTGCGGGTGGATGCCGGACAGGTGGTGGCGCTGATCGGCGCGACCGGCGCGGGCAAGTCCACCATCACCAATCTCCTCATCCGCTTCTATGACGTGAGCGCGGGCCAGATTCTGATTGACGGCGTCAACGTGCGTGACATCAAATTAGAAGACCTGCAACGACAGTTTGCCCTCGTGCCGCAGGAGTCGGTCCTGTTCGCCACCACCCTCCGCGACAACATTGGCTATGGCCGCCCCGGCGCCAGCGAGGCCGATATTCTGGCCGCCGCCCGCGCCGCCAACGCCGACGAATTCATCCGCCGCCTGCCCAAAGGTTACGAGACCCTCATCGGCGAGCGCGGCGCAACGCTGTCTGGCGGCCAGCGGCAACGGATCGCCATCGCTCGCGCCTTGTTGCGCAACGCCCCCATTTTGATCCTCGACGAGCCGACGGCGGCCCTCGACGCTGAATCGGAAGAACTGGTGATGAGCGCGCTGGAGCGCCTGATGCAGGGCCGCACGACCTTCATCATCGCCCATCGCCTGTCTACCATTCGCGACGCCGACCTCATCGTGGTGCTTGAGCAGGGCCGTATCGTGGAGAAGGGCCGCCACGCCGACCTCATCCGGCTCGGCGGGCATTACGCCCGGCTGGTGCAGTTGCAACGCGGCGCCGATGTGGCCATGCCGGTGTTGGAAGGTGTGGCCCGATGATCGTCAATCGCTGGCTGGCGCTGGGATTCCTGGCGATGCTGGCCCTGCCGCTGGGGGTGAGCGCGATGACGTTCTACACCCTGGCGACGGTTGACCCGTCGCGCATTGTGGCTGGCACGCCATTAGTCGTCACCCCGTCTCCAACACAACTTCCAACCGAGACGCCCGATCCGGCTCAAATCTACCTGGACGGATTGGTCGCTTACGACGCGGGGGATTATCTTCTGGCCGAAGCGCGTTTTCGCGCGGCGCTGGCGCAGGCCCCCAACCAGGCCAACTGGCACAACAGCCTGGGCCTCACCCTGACCCAACTTGGGCGACAGGATGAAGCGATTGCCGAATATCAAACCGCCATCGCTTTTGATCCGGCGCTGGCCGAGGCGCATTACAACCTGGCCGCCCTCTACCATGCGCTGAATGAATGGGCCAAAGCCGAGGCCGCATATCAAACGGCGCTGGAGGCCGACCCGAACCTGGCTCAGGCTTACATCGGGCTTGGCAACTTGTATCAGGATCAGGGCAAGTTTGTTGAGGCGTTGACGCCTTACGAGCAGGCGGTGATGCTTGCGCCCGCCTCTTCGACGGCGCAACTTAATTTGGGCGTGGCTTATGCGAACGCAGGAGAGCTGGCTAAGGCGGAATTGGCGCTTGAGAAGGCGGTGGCCCTGGCCCCCGACCACGCGCCCGCGCACTACAACCTGGGCGTGGTTTACGCTTACCAGGCCGAGGCCGAGAAGGCGCGGCAGGAATTCAGGCTGGTGCTCAGCCTTGCGCCCGACTCGACCTGGGCAACGCAAGCCGGCCAGCAACTACAACAACTTCAACCCTGAATCAAAAAGGAATCGTTTTCAATGTTCAACCGTTTAGCGCGCAAAATTGCGCTTCCCGTCCTGGCCCTGCCGGCGCTGGCTGTCACGCTCATCAGCCTGTTCATTCTGCTCTCGACGATCACGAATGCGGCGGTTGCCAGCAAGCCCGGCGATGTTCTCTACTCGCTCCGCCAGCCTGCGCTCGAACTTCAACTCTCTCTGACAACCGATCCCGACACGCGCGCGCAGATCGAACTGCAACTGCAAACGGTATCCACCGAAAACGCCGCCACCGTTGAAGCTCAGGCCACCACTTCCAACTCTATTCAATCTTCGTCGTCAGGCAACGGCTCGTCTCAGAGCAACAACGGGAGCGGCGACAACGCCGGGCCGTCGCCATCCAACACGGCCCAACCCACCGAGCCGCCTGCCGTTCCCACCAACACATCTGAGTCCAGCGGGCCGTCGCCGTCCAACACGGTTGAACCGACTCGCACGCCAGAGCCTGGCCAAGACTCCGGCTCGTCGCCCTCGAACACGCCGCAACCCACCAACACCTTCGAGCCGACCAAAACGCCTCAGCCGTCCAATACGCCTGAGCCGACTCGCACTGAAGAGCCGACGAAAACGCCCAATTCGTCCAACACGCCCGAACCGACACGCACGCCGAAACCTGAAGATGGAGGCGGAGGAGGTGGTGGAAATGGAGGCGGAGGGGGCGGCAACGGCAACGGCGGCTCGTCACCGTCAAACACGCCCAAGCCGTAATCACAAAAAGAAGAGGCCCGGCTTCGTGCATGAAGCCGGGCCTTTTTTGGGTTGGTGCTGCTCGGTTGATTTCGATTTAGCGATTAAACCTTATCCAACCGCGTCCTCGCGGTTGGCCGCCCGCGAGGACGCGGGCTATGAGCTTATTTCCGATAAGGTCTATTCTGAAAATGCGCCTTCAACGCCGACAACTCCGGCTCAATGCGCACCGCCTCGCCCGCCGCCCGCATCGCCGACTTCACGTCCTTCAAACCGTTGCCGGTGTTCATCACTAGAATCGTTTCGTCCGCTTTCACCAGGCCACTCCGCGCCGCTTTGACCAGGCCGGCATAAGCCGTGGCCCCGGCCGGCTCGGCGAAGACCGCCGCCCCGCGCGCCAGGTCGCGCATCGCCGCCAAAATTTCCTCGTCGCTGACGACGACATATTCGCCGCTGGTGTCGCGCACGGCCCGCACCGCCCGCACGCCGTCGCGCGGCAAGTCCACCGAAATGCTGTCGGCGAGGGTGTTGGCTGACACAGGCGTGATGGTTTCGGTGTCCGCCGCCCAGGCGTTGGCGCACGCCGCCGAGCCTTCGGCCTGCACACCCATCAACTTTGGCATCTTATCAATCCAGCCGAGGGCCAGCAAATCCTTGAAGCCCTTGTGAATGCCGGAGATGATATTGCCATCGCCGACTGAGACGAAGACGCGATCGGGGGCAAGCCATTTGGTTATTGGTAATTGGTTATTGGAGATTTGCGTGAACTGCTCGCACATCTCAAACGCCGCCGTCTTCTTGCCCTCAGCCGTGAACGGGTTGTAGCCGGTGTTGCGGCAATACCAGCCGAACTCGCGCGAGGCCTCCAGCGTCAGGTCAAACGCCTGGTCGTAGTTGCCCTTCACCAAAACCACCCGCGCTCCAAACATCAACAACTGTGCGACTTTTGCCGGCGGCGCGGTTTCGGGGGCCAGGATGACGACGGGTTGGGCGACAGCGGCGGCCATCCCGGCCAGAGCCGCGCCCGCGTTGCCGGTGGAAGCCGCCGCGATCACCTCAGCCTTGATCTCGCGCCCTCGCGCGACCACCACCGCCGAGGCGCGATCTTTGAACGAGGCGGTCGGGTTGCGGCCATCGTCCTTCACAAACACGTTTCGCAAATTGAGATCGGCGGCGAGGCGGTCGGCGCGATAAAGTGGCGTCCAGCCAACAGCGGACAACGGAGTTAACGAAGGGAACGGAAATGATACTGGCAAAAGAGGCAGATAGCGCCAAATGGAAAAGTCGGGCGAGGCTGAGATCGAGTCGGGCGAGGCCGCGCGGTTGATTGCGGCATAATCTAAGACAACGTCGAGGTTGCCTGTGTCGCCGTGTTTAGGGCAAACGTATTGAACGGCATCGGGCGCGTACTCCGCGCCGCACAACGAACAGCGGTAGCCTAAAAAATTGCTCACAGCTTTATCCATTCGCGCGCTGGAACTCAATCATGAACTGGGCCAGCACTTCCGCTGACTCGTGCGGCAGGGCGTTGTAGAGCGAAGCGCGCAAGCCGCCCACCGAGCGGTGGCCCTTGAGTCCGATCAGGCCCTGCTTCTCCGACTCCTTCACGAATTGCTTTTCCAACTCTTCGGAGGGCAGGCGAAAAGGGATATTCATCTTGGATCGGCTCTCCGGCTGGGCGTGGCCCCGATAGAAACCGCCACTGCGATCAATGACCTGATAGACTAGGTTGGCCTTCGCTTCGTTACGTTTGGCGATCTCGGTCAGGCCGCCGAGATCCAACAGCCAACGGAACACCAGGCCGACGATGTAAATGGCGAACGAGGGCGGTGTGTTGTGCAGTGAGCCAGACTCGGCCAGCACTTTGTAGTCGAGCATGACCGGCATCTTCGGCGGCACGCGGGCCAGCAGGTCGTCGCGAATGATGACGACGGTTGTTCCCGCCGGGCCGGCGTTCTTTTGCGCGCCCGCGTAAATCAGCGCGTATTTGGATACGTCCACTGGCCTGCTCAAAAAGTCGGACGACATATCGCACACCAGCGGCACGCCGTCGGACGGAGCCGGTTGCACGCCGTCCGGCCACTCGTTGCCGTGAATCGTTTCGTTGGCGGTGATGTGCAAGTAAGCGGCTTTGGGATCAAGGTCGAGATCAGAGAGGGCGGGCAAACGATCAAAGCCTGTCTTCTCGGTCGAGGCGGCCAGGCGAGTCGGGCCGAGCTTGTCGGCTTCTTTGTGGGCCGTCTTGCCCCACACTCCGCTGACCACGTAATCGGCGGAGGCTCCGGCGGGGCGGAGGTTCATGGGCAACATGGCGAATTGCAGAGTCGCCCCGCCCTGTAAAAACATCACCTTGTAATTTGAGGGCAGGCCGAGGAGAGTCCGCAGATCAGCTTCGGCCTGCTTGATCAGCCCTTCAAATTCCGCCGAGCGGTGACTCATCTCCATCACCGAAAGGCCGCAACCGTTATAGTCGAGCAGTTCGGCCTGAGCCTTTTCGAGCACCGGGCGCGGCAGAACCGCCGGGCCGGCGTTGAAGTTATGAACGTGTTTTGATGTTGTCATTTGATCCTCTGTTGGGTGGGAGCGCGCTGTACACGCGACATTGAGTATCGCGGCTACAGGCCGCTCTCACGACGATTACTGTGCCTTCATCGCCTTCCACACCTTTTCCGGCGTGAGCGGCAGATCGCGGATGCGGACGCCGACGGCGTCGAACACGGCATTGGCGACGGCGGGCGCGACGCCGTCCATCGGAATCTCGGCCACGGCTTTCGCGCCGAACGGGCCGCTCGGCTCGTAAGTTGGCACAAGGATGGCTTGCACTTCGGGCACTTCGTCGGCGGCAAAGATGTGGTAGTCGCCGAAGCGCGTGGCGAGCGAGCGCCCGTTTTCGTCGTAGGCCATTTCTTCAGAGACGGCGTAACCGAGAGCCTGCACCTGCCCGCCTTCGATCTGGCCGATGGACGTTTGCGGATTGATGGCTGTGCCGCAGTCAACGGCCATCACCAGTTTAGTCACCGTCACCTGACCGGTCTGGGTGTCCACTTCCACTTCGGCGTATTGGGCAGCGAAGGGCGGCGGCGAGTGCGGCGACATGTGCGAAGCGGTGGCCATGATCTGTTGCTGGTCTTCGGTGTGCAGGCTGTTGAGGGCCACAGCTTCCAACGTCACGCTTTCGCCGTTGGGCGCAAAGACCGAGCGGCCTTTGAGCGACATGCCTTCGAGCGAAGTCTTGAGCATTTTGGCGGCGCGCTCGAAAATTTGGGCGCGCACTTTCTCGGCGGCTTTCTTCACTGCGCCGCCGGAAATGTAGGTGGTGCTGGAAGCGTAAGCGCCGGTGTCAAACGGGGTGAAGTCGGTGTCGGATGAGTAGATGACGACGTCGTTCAACGGCACGCCGAGAGTCTCGGCGGCGATCTGGGCCAGCACCGTGTCCGAGCCGGTGCCCAGGTCGGTGGCCCCGACCAGGACGTTGAAACTGCCATCGTCGTTCATCTTGATGCTGGCCGCGCCCATGTCGAGTCCGGCGATGGCTGTGCCGTGCATAGCGACGGCCATGCCCAGCCCGCGCCGGATGTGAGGCCGTTTCGGATCGACACGCCAGGCAGATGCAGGATCGAGTTTACGATCCCAGGCAATGGCGGCGGCCCCTTGCTCCACACATTCGGGCAGGGCGCAGGTCTGCACGATCTGAGCCGCGGCCTCGTGATCGCCTTCGCCCACCGCGCCGGTGATTGCCACCGGGTCGCCCACCTTCACCGCGTTCTTCAAGCGGAACTCAACCGGGTCGAGGCCCATCTCCAGCGCAATCTCTTCCATCAAACATTCGAGGGCGAAGAGGCCTTGCGGCGCGCCGTAGCCGCGAAACGCGCCGGGTGTGGGGATGTTCGTGTAGACGATCTCGGCCTCGAGCAACATGTGCGGACTCTTGTAAGTGGCGAGGCCTCTCATGCCGGCCACACTGCACACGGTGAGGCCGTGCGTGCCGTACGCGCCCGTGTTCTCCACAATATGCATGTGAAGCGCATTGAGCGTGCCGTCCTTCTTCACCCCAGCGCGGTAAGTGATGGTTTGCGGGTGGCGCGAGCGGGCGCTGGTGAACTCCTGTTCGCGGGTATATTCAAAACGCACCGGGCGGCTAGTGGCAATGGTCAGGTGGGCGCACAGGTCTTCGATGAGCATTTCCTGCTTGCCGCCGAAGCCGCCGCCGATGCGGGGCTTGATGACGCGAATGCGCTTGACGGGCAGGCCGAGCAGAGGGGCTACCATGCGCCGCACATGAAACGGAACCTGAGTGCTGGTGCGAATCACCAGCCGCTCGTCTTCGTCCCAGTAAGTGACTACGATGTGCGGCTCAATGTGCGCCTGCTGAACTTGGTGGACGTGATACGTTCGCTCGAAGACGTGATCGGACTCGGCCAAGCCTTTGTCAATGTCGCCAATCGTCGTGTGAATCGTGGCGGCGATGTTGCGGCCGGCGTCGTTGATGCCCACCGCGTCCGGCTCGTCGTGGATGATCGGCGCGCCGGGTTTCATCGCCTCGTCGGGCGTGAAGGCTGAAGGCAGAACTTCGTACTCAACTTCGATTAGCTTCACCGCTTCTTTGGCAATCTCCGGCGACTCCGCCGCCACGACGGCCACTCGGTCGCCCACGTGCCGCACTTTCGAGTCGAGCGACACCTGATCCCAGGGCTTGGGGTTGGGCCAGGTCTGTCCACCCGAGGCGTAGATCACGCGCGGCACATCCTGATAAGTGAGCACGGCATGAACGCCGGGCAAGACTCTGGCTTTGCTGGCGTCAATGTGTTTGATGCGGGCGTGAGCGTGCGGGCTGGTGAGCATGGCCGCGTGCAACATTCCCGGCAGATCAACGTCGTCGGCAAAAACGGGTTTGCCCTTCGCCAGTTTGACCGCGTCCACTTTGGTTTCGGGGCGACCGACGACTTCGGTGGTGGGCTTGGTGTCAACGGTGGGGAAGGTGATGAGGCGCGATTGAGTCTGAACGCCGCCGCCGGTTGCCGGGGAAGGCGGCTCTTCAAATGGGCGCATGGACGCGCCGAAGAGCGACTCGATGGGAATGGCGTGGCCGCCATCAATGGGTGGAACCGCCTCGCCGCGCAGAACCGCCGCCACCCGCAGAATCGCTTCCACCGGTTTCACGTAGCCAGTGCAACGGCAGAGCACGCCGCTCAAGGCGTCGCGCACTTGCGCTTCGGTGGGCCTCGGCTCCTTCTCCAGCAATTGCTTCGCGGCCAGAGCCATCGCCGGGGTGCAGTAGCCGCACTGGATCGCGCCCGTCTCGGCAAACGCCTGATGGATCGGATGCAGGCTTGGGCCGATGTTGAGCGACTCGTTGGCAACGATGGAGTGACCGTCGGCTTGCGCGGCCAGCATCACACAAGTCGGCGTCAACTTGCCGTCAATCAACACCGAACACGCGCCGCACTCGCCGGTCTCACAGCCGTGCTTGACGCTCCACATGCCGGAGCGCCGCAAGAGCGACATGAGCGTCTCGCCCGGCGCGCAGGAGAATGTTTTGGATTGCCCGTTGAGGGTGAATTGAATGTTCATGAGTGTCTGTCGCTGACAGCAGTAATTGGTTATTGGTTATTAGTTATTGGCGCGTTCCCGGGCTTCAGCCAGTACGCGGCGAGCCAGCACACCGGCCATTTCTTTTCGATACTCGGCGCTACCGCGATAATCGCCGACAGGTTGCGCTTCGGCTAACACGCGCTCCACGACGGCGCGCAGTTTATCTTCACTCCACGGCTGGCCTTCCAACAAAATTTCGGCGCTTGTCACACGCAGGGGTTGGGCAGAATCTCCGGCGACAGCCAGCCTCACGTTTCGACACAGGCCGCTCTCAACGGACAACTTCGCGGCGGCGGCCACAATGGCCTCGTCACGCGGCGAGCGGGCCACTCGCGCCAGGGCCGCGCCCGGGCTTGGTTGCGGCGAGCGCGGCAGAACAATTTCGGCTAGAGGATCACCGGGCGCGCGGGTTGCATCCAACACCAGCAAGGCCAGCTTCACTTCGGGCGGGCCGTCTTTTGCCTGCGAAGCCCCGCCAATCGTCGCCAGGTTGCGAAGCGTGAGGGGCGCAACCAACCGGGCGGCTTCGGCCAGCAGGCCATGCGCTTCACCTTGCACTTCCGGCGACTCGACAATCGCTTGCAGTGGCGTGGCGGCTCCGATTCGAATCGCCGCATCGCTCGCGCGAATATAGTTGAGTTCCAACCGGCTCACGTCTACCACCGTATCCAGGCCCGCAAACGGATCGTCGGGCAGACGCGGCCCAAACATCAGCGGTGTTGCCCCTGGCTGGCGCAGGGCGGCCTGGGCGGCGGGCAAATCTTTGGGGCGTTGATACTCGCGAATGGGCATAGGACACCTTTACAGCAACCCCGGCAGAACCGCGTAGAACTCGGTCGCCTTCACCATGTCGTCCAGCGACACCGAGTCGTTCACGGTGTGGGCCGTCACTTCGTCGCCCGGCCCGAAACCAATGGATGCGATCCTGGCCTTGCCTGCCCAGTAAATGCCATTGGTGCTAAAACTCCACTTGCCGCTCAGCGCCTCGGCCAACCCGATGAGTTTGCGCGCCGCCTGCCCGGCTTGCACCAGCGGGTGCGAGTCCTCGTAAGCCCAGGCCGGAAAGTATTTGTCCACCGGGAAGACGAAGCCGGTGTACGACGGGTTTTGGTAGAACATCTCCTCAACGGTGATTGAACTGCGATGTTCGGGCGGGATGAGCGAACGCACTTGCTCAATGGCGGCATTCTTGTCCTCGCCAAACGTCAGGCGGCGGTCAATGAAAACGGTGGCTTCGTCGGGCACAGCGTTGATGCTGGGGGTCTTCACCTGCATGTCGCTCACAGTGATTTTGCCGTGGCCGAGAAATTCGTGGTCGCCTAATTGCGGCTCCAGGTCACGGATGCCGGCGAGCAGTGGGAGCAGTTTGTAGATAGCGTTGTCCCCCAAATGGTTGCTGGCCGCGTGGGCGCTCTTGCCTTTGGACACGACCTTGATCTCCACCCGTCCTTTGTGGCCGCGATAGACCTGCATCCGCGTCGGCTCGCCAATCACCACAAAGTCGGGGCGCACTTTAGGATCCACTTCGGCGAAGGTGTTGGGAGCAATGCCATCGCACCACTCTTCCATGTTGCCAAAATAGTACGCCGTCCAGCCGTCTAGCAAACCGAGATCGCGGGCAATAGCCAAACCATAAACCATGCCCGGCGTGCTACCCTTCTCGTCGCAAGCGCCGCGCGCGTACAAAACCCCATCTTCCACTTTGCCCTCAAACGGATCCCATTGCCAGGCCGAGCGGTCGCCGATGCCGACGGTGTCAATGTGCGAGTCGAACACAATCTTCTTCGGCCCATTGCCAATGCGCCCGACCGTGTTGCCCATCTTGTCGAAGCGCACCTCGTCGTAGCCAAGCTTCTTCATTTCGGCCTGAATGCGCTCGCCCACCGGCCCGATCTGCGAGTCCATCGAGGGGATGGCGCAAATCTCGCGCATGAATTTGATGAGGGTCTCGCGTTGCTCGGCGACGCGGGATTGAATTTGTTTGACGGTTTCGGGCGTAACTTTGGTTGTCATGCTGATACTCCTTGAGAGTTTGTTGTTGAATTTCCAGGTTGAGGCCGCCTTTTGTCCACCCCGGCCAGGATTGCTTCCAAGACTCCGCCGCCCACGGCCCGGGCTTTGTCGGAGATGGTGAAACAGTAGTCAGGGCGGCCACGCGGGTCAAGGTCGCCCACTTTCATCCCGGCGGTGACGGGGATGCCGTCGTGTAAAATCCCGCGCAAGACGCCGTCGAAGGTGGTGATGATCGGTTGGCCGGCGACGCTTGCCAGCGCCTCACCGGCTTTGATTTTGTCGCCGATGCGAGCGTGACCGATGAACAGGCCATCACTCGGAGCGCGTAGCACACGCTGACCGGTAAAGCCTTGCACGGCTTCGGGCTGGCCGGTGTCGGTTTCGGCGCAACCCTGCCAGTAGACGCGGCCCAGGTTGTGGCCACGATTAGTCTCCACCACCGCGTGGCAATTTTCTCCGGCGACAAAGCCCGGCCCGATGCCAATGACGAGCGGCGCGTCGGTCAGGCGCGTGTCGAGCGGTTGTTTCGCCATGCGAGCATCCACGACGATGGGCGGCTGAAGGCGGGGGAGGGACAGGCCAACGTCATCCACCAGCACGGCGACTTCCCCGACGTTGATGCAGATCAGCGCCGCTTGAAGATCAGGTGCGCGCCTGGCCGTGATCCCTTCAACCTCGATCTCGCCTTCGTAAACCGCCTCGGCAAACGCGACCGCCCGGCGCACGGTGAGCGGCTGAGGCAGTTCGGTGACGAGCACGGCCAGCCCGGCGCGGCGCAGGCGGTGGGCGATGCCGGTAGCGAGGTCGCCGCCGCCGCGAATGAGCACCAGCGGGGCCGCCGCCAAAGTTTGCATCATGCTTGGGTGAAGGTGTCAATCATCAAATAGGGATCGCTCATTGGATAGAGGATCGGGCAGGTGCAACCGCGCTTAATGTATTCCTGCACTTTGGCTCGCGCTTCGTCGGGTGTGCCGGTGGCCGAAATCTTCAGCACGAAGTCGTCGGGCACGAACTGCATGGCTTCGTGAACCTGCTCTTTGGTGGCCGGCCAGCCGAGGATGGATTGCACTTTCTTGACGATGTCTTCGCTGACGCCGGAGGCTTTGGCGATGTGCGGCTGTTGGGCAAGGTACTGGGTGAGCAAGACTTTGGCCGCCTCAATCGCTTTCTTGCGGTCGTGATCCACCGAACACACGACCAACTGCGGGCGGTCAATGTCTTCGAGCCGCCGCCCGGATTTCTTCGCGCCCTTATCAAGCAGTTCGAGGGCTTTGTCGTTATATTCGGGCGGCACACAGTAGTTGAGCACCGCGCCGTCGGCGATCTCGCCGGTTAGTTCCATCATCTGGTCGCCGGTTGCCCCGATGTAGATCGGCACGTTGCGCGGCTCGCGGCGGCCATGCACCACGTCCAACTCAATGCCGGTCACGTGGTGAAACTCGCCATGAAAGGTGACGTTCTCCATCCGCAACAAGCGGCGCATAACCTCGATGGTCTCGCGCATGGCCAGCAGAGGCTTCTTGCGCTCGATGCCGACATTTTTCGCCAGCGGATCCCACCAGGCGCCAATGCCGCAGATCATGCGATTGGGCGCAAGATCATCCAGCGTCAACCAGGTGGCGGCCAGCAGGCCGATGTTGCGCGTCCAGTTGTTGATCACGCCCGATCCAATTTTGATTTTGGAAGTGGTGGCGGCGAAGGCCGCCATGGGCACAACGGCATCGCGCACCAGCCGGCTCTCGGCCTGCCACACCGCCTCGAAGCCCTTGCTCTCGGCGTACTGCGCATATTTGATCCCGTCTTGCAACGGGTGAGCGTCCTGCAAATAAAGAGCGACTCGCTGAGTCATGCCTGCCTCCTGTAGGATTAGTTGATGCCGGTGATTTTGATGCCCGACGATTTGACTTTGTGTTTCTGATTAAGGCCGATGAGGACTGAAGTGAGGCCCTCGACCACCACGGCGTTGGCGAGCGGCCCGGCGTCCCAGGCCTTCATTCCGGCATCGGCGGCCAACCCGATCACCACTGCCTTCGCCTCTTTATCATCGCCGCACACCAGCACATCGCAATCAATTGCGCGGTCAGGGTCTTTGAGATGTTCGGCAGAGATGCTCTGGAAAGCTGTCACCACTTTGACATTGGGACCAAGCAAGTTCTGCGCTTCCTGGCTGGCCGACCCAGCGGCAGGCATTTGCACCCGTGACACTTTGGGCGGGACGAGGGGCACGGTCACATCCACAAAGATTTTACCCTGCACGGCCTCGCGCACGCTTTCGAGGGTGGGAGCGTGGGCCGAGTACGGGACGGCGATCACCACAATCTCCGCCGCCTGAGCCGCCGCCGGGTTTTCAAGGCCGCGAACGCTGTTCGCGCCGAGTTGCGCGTTGAGTTCATTGGCCGCGGCCTCGGCCTTCTCCGCCGCGCGCGAGCCGATGATGATGGTGTGCCCGGCTCTGGCCCAGCGCGCTCCAAGCCCAAAGCCTTCGTGGCCGGTGCCACCGAGGATAGCGATTGTCGTCAATGTGTGTCTCCTGTGAGGGATTGCCTGTCCCTATCATAAAGCAATTTACCCAAGGACAACATCTCGCGCTTGTCTTAAACCACAACTCCTGGGCAGGGACATTGTACAATTGCACAACTTAGCCCGTCAAACAAAAACGCTTCTTTGGTTTACGCCGAAGACGCGCTTTCGGGCAATTTACTGCCTGATTCTATAATCAAATTCGACAATTGTGTCACTGCCAAACAACAAGTCGAATATACTTGGGTCTATCACAAGGAGGCACACCCATGGAACTCTCAACTGTCAAGATCGAAAAACCGGAAACCATCAACTTCATCCTCGGCCAGTCGCACTTCATCAAAACCGTCGAGGACATTCACGAGGCGCTGGTTAACGCCGTGCCGGGGATCAAATTCGGGCTGGCGTTCTGTGAAGCCTCGGGCAAGTGTTTGATTCGCTGGACGGGGACGGACGAGGCGATGATCGAACTGGCTCGCCGGAACGCCCAAACTGTGGGCGCCGGACACAGCTTCATCATTTTTCTGGGCGATGGCTTTTACCCGATCAACGTCCTGAACACGATCAAGGCCGTGCCTGAGATATGCGGCGTTTTCTGCGCGACGGCCAACCCGGTGGAGGTCGTCATCGCCAAAACCGATCAAGGCCGGGGCATTCTCGGCGTGGTGGACGGGTTCTCGCCCAAAGGCATTGAAGGCGACGAGGACATTGCCTGGCGCAAAGGCTTCCTGCGGCAGATCGGCTACAAGTCATAGCCCTGCAATGAACTCCTGCAAGGAAACACCCTTCCGGGAATCGCCCAGAAGGGTGTTTCGGTTAAAAAGACGAAGATTCTTAGGGAAAATCACGATAGCACTAATTATAAATTGACAAATGTGGAATTTGTCTTAAAATAACAGGCTGAAGCTGGCAGGGGTTTATCAAAGAAAGGCAAGTTTACAATGAACGTCTCACGTTATCCTAAATTCAACGACCATCCTTATACTCAACGGCCTGTTCTAGCGGCCTACAGCGGCACGCCATTTGGCGAACTGATTTGGCTCGCCATCCCGGTGATCGCTTTCCTGCTATGCCTGCTGTTTCGCTAATATGCCAACTGTTGCACTGGACGACACCGATCGTAAAATATTGGATTTGCTCCAGCGCGATGCGCGCATGACCAACGCCGCCATCGCCGCCGAAGTGGGCCTCACCGCGCCCTCGGTGTTCGAGCGCGTCCGCAAACTCGAACAGCGAGGCGTGATCGGCGGCTACACCGTCCGCGTCGATCCGGCCGCCCTTGGCAAAACAATGACGGCCTTCATTCGACTCACGGCCGCCACTGATGAAAAATACGGCCCCGGCATCGAAGCCGTCAGCGACGACCCCGACGTGCTGGAGTTGTACAACGTAGCCGGCGAAGACTGCTTCATCCTCAAAACCAGGGTGGGCGACCCAGGCGACTTGCACGCCTTGCTCAACCGCATTCGCTCGCGCCTGACGGTGACGCGCAGTGTGACCATGATCGCCCTGGCCGCCATCAAAGAAGACGGGGCGCTCAACGTGCTGGGCGCGCCGGCAGAAGCCAAGCCTGAAACGACAACTCGCAAACAAAGGAACGGTAAATGAAACTCAAGGAATGGATCGCCTTCGCCCTGCTGGGCCTCATCTGGGGCTCATCGTTTTTATGGATAAAAGTAGCCGTGTATGAGATTGGGCCGTTCATGCTTGTTGCCCTGCGCCTGCTCTTCGGCCTTCTCGGTCTAATCGTCGTGTTGAGCTTGCAACGACAATCATTTCCACGTGACCGCCGCGTTCTGCTGGCCTTCCTGTTCATGGGCGTTTTCAACACCGCCGTTCCTTTCGTCCTCATCTCGTGGGGCGAAACCAAAATTGACTCGGGGCTGGCTTCCATTCTCAACGGAACCGTGCCGCTGTTCACCATCGTCATCGCCCATTTCTGGTTGGGCGACGAAAAGATCACCCCGGCCCGCATCGCCGGCCTGGTCATCGGCTTCATCGGCGTGGTAGTGCTGGTAAGCCGGGACATCGGGCCGCAAGGGATTCACGGCAATCTTTTCGGACAACTGGCCGTGATCGCCGCCTCGATTTGCTACGCCACCGCCATCACCTTCTCGCGCAAATATCTCCGGGGCCAGCCGCCGGTGGTTCAGTCCACCATGATCCTGCTCATCGCCGACGTGATGTTGTGGATCGTCACCCCAGTCGCCGAGTCGCCACTGCGATTCCCGGCCCTGCCGCTCACCTGGCTCGCCGTGGCCTGGCTGGGCGTTTTAGGCTCGTGCGTGGCTTACTTGCTATTCTTCTATTTGATCAACGCCTGGGGGCCGACCCGGGCTTCGGTGGTCACCTACGTTTTTCCCGTCATCGGCGTGATTCTTGGTATCGTCTTTCTCAAAGAAGTGGCCGACTGGCGGCTGATCGCCGGCACGCTTTTGGTGGCCGGGGGCATCGTCGTTCTGAATATGAAGCTGTTCGTCAAACAAGTGGCGGTTGCCCCGGCCGCCGATTGAGCCGGGGTTTCCATCAAAAGCCTCTCACCAGACTGGTGAGAGGCTTTTTTATTTGGGCCAGTGATTTGTCACCAGCAAAACATGATTTCCATCACTGAGCAGTCTCGGTCTCATCGGATAAAGTTTGGGAGTATTCCGACCGGATAGAGATTACTTTGCTTATGAAGCATACCGACTTTTTGATCACAACTCCAAATTTATCCAGGCAGGAGCATCTTATGAGGCTAAGCAAGTGGATCATCATTGCCGGCCTCGTTCTGCTGGTCGCGGTTGGCGGCGCCGCCGCCTGGCTGACGCTGAAAAATGCTCACACGTTTTCTGGTGTGGCCGCCAGCCCGCCTGCCGTCGCCGCTAATTTCACCCTCACCAACGGCGACGGGCAAATTTTTTCGCTCGACGATTTACGCGGCCAATGGATTCTGCTGTCTTACGGTTATACCTCCTGCCCGGATGTGTGCCCGGCCACGCTGGCGAATTTGCGGCAGGTGAAGGAGGCGCTCAGCCCGGCCCAGGCCGAACAGGTGCGAGTGGTTTTTGTGACGCTGGACCCGGAGCGCGACAGCGCCGACATTTTGAAACGTTACGTAGCCCATTTTGGAGCCGACTTCATCGGGCTGACCGGCTCGCCGGACGAGGTGGCGGCGGCGGCGCAAGCCTACGGCGTTAAATACGAAAAGAAAATATCGGTTTCAGCGGCTGGTTATCTGGTGAGCCACTCGGCTTACGTGTACTTGATCGATCCTCAGTTCCGCCTGCGGCTCACCTTTCCTTTTGGCGTTCGTTCACAGGAGATTGTCAGCGATCTCAATTACTTGATCTCTCGCAGTTCACAGAAGGATGAATGAAACTCATTGCGAGATTTCTGGTGGCAGGGTTTCTTTTTCTAACGCGACAGCGAATTGTTCGCCGTCACGCAAGTGCAGGCTTCGATCTTCAAGGCCGGGAAGTCGTAAGTGAGCGTGCCTTTGTAAGGTTCGTCAGCTACGTGGGCCATCCAGCCGCTCAACACAAACGGCATCGGGCCATCCACCGGCATCCACTCGCCGTTGTAGCGCCGGGCCACGTGGACGTGCGTGCCGGTGGCCCGGCCCCCTTCACACGACGGGTGACCTAGCATATCGCCGGTCTTCACCACCGACCCGGCTGCCGCCAGGTCGTCGCTTCCCATGTGGTAATAAAACATCACCCAGCCGGTGCGGTCGTCGCCATCGCCGTCCAAGTCCAGCACCACCGCCGACTCGCTGCTGCGCGTGATCAGGCCGTCGCCCACCGCCGTCACCCACTCCGTCGAGTAACCGCACCCGCCCGTTACCGCCGGCGGGGCAAAGTCCAGCGCGCCCCAGGGTGTGTTGTCACCCCAAACCGGGTGTGGCCCGCCGGTGTAACTCCAAATTTTGCCAACCAAAAACGGCAGGGCCAGGTCGGGCTGTTGCAGGTTGGCGGGGATGATGGTGATTTCATTCATGAATGGATCGCCGAATAACTTGTGATAGGCCGCGCCAAATCCGTCCGGGGAAACCGCCACTGTAAATTCTTCCGAGTCCATCAACGCCCCGAAGAGCGTGTGCAGGGCCGCCGTGCCCGCGTTCTGCCAAAAGTCGAGGCGCTCTACGTGCCCGTCAGCCAGGCTCACTTCCACCCGTTCGCCGCTCCGCCAGCCATAGTAGCCGCGGGTCAACTGCTCTGCCGCCCACACCAACTGCTTGTGCAAACCGGTCTGCAAAGGGTCGCGATGTCCGAGTGGATAAGTGAAATCGGACACCCCCGGCTGAGTGAGCGCGCCGGAGCGATACTCGACGAGGGCCAGCAACAGGCGCGGGCTGATTGAATAATCGCGCGCCACGCGCTCGACGATCTCCCAACTGGGCCGCGTCTCCTCTTCGGCATATTCCGAGTAGCGGCT
Source organism: Chloroflexota bacterium (assembly GCA_016197225.1). NCBI lineage: Bacteria > Bacillati > Chloroflexota > Chloroflexota bacterium. The sequence continues at coordinate 84,585 of JACPWC010000031.1, read as the reverse complement.
GAGGAAGCCGTTGTACTCCAAAATGGTTGCTTTAGCCGAGAAATGTTTCTGGCTCGCGCTTGCTACCAACTCGCTGTCGGGGATGAGGTGATAGGGCGTGCCGATCAGCGGCGCATAATAAGCGGGCAGAGTCAGGGCCTGGCCGGGCGGTAGCGTGCCGTAAGTTGCAAAATCAAAATCGGGGTTGAGTTGTTGAACGGCTTCGGGCGAGGTGTTGAAGTGCGCGGCCAGGGCGATCAATGTGTCGCCCGGCTGGACGGTGTAAGGCAACACCTCGCCAAACTGCCAGCGGACGCGAGTCGGCAACGGGGTGGCGGCCAACGGTTGGGGGGCGTGTTCGGTGGGCAGAGCCTGAGTCGGCGGCGGGGGCAGGGTTGCCGCCGGCGGCGTTGCGGCCCCTCCGTTGCACGAGATCAGCAACAAGGCAAGAATCAAAACCGGCGCGAGCAAACGCATACGCGCCGGAATATACCATAAACATATTGCGTATTCCGTTGAAGAAGTTTACGAAATACGCAACACGTAATACGTCGGGATTTGCGCCGGTTACTGCACTACCAGCGCCGTCACCATGCCAAACATGCCTGCCGCCGACTCGGCATGAGTGAGGATGTGGCAGTGGAAGGCCCACGCGCCTGCTTCGGTGCAATCTACGAGCACATCATAGCGTTCGCCGGGCGCGACGTTGAGCGTGTCGCACATGTAAGGATTAGCCAAATTCCAGCCATCCTTGGAAAACACCTGCTGTGGCAGACCGTGCAAGTGCATTGGATGGATGAGCAGGCCTTCGTTCATGTAGCGAATTCGAATCCTGTCACCCAGTTTGGCGACGATGGGCTGGGTGTAAGGGAACGACTTGCCGTTAATAGTCAGGCCAATGCCGGTGTCGTTGAGTACCATCGTATACTCGGCGTCATAGTCCGGATCGGCGCTCCTGTCTTTCGGCTCGATGATAAACGGCGCTATCAAGCCTTTGGTCACCTGCTCGGCGGCGTTGTGGTGCGAGTGATACATGTGCGAGCCGGGGTTGCGGGCGGTGAACTCGTAGGTAAACGTCTCGCCATTTTTGATCGGCGGCTGAGTGACGAAAGGCACGCCATCCATTGAATTGGGAACCAGCACGCCGTGAAAGTGAATAGCCGTGCTTTGCACCATCTCATTCTTCACCACCACTCGCACTTTGTCGCCCTCGGTGATGCGAATCTCCGGGCCGGGGACGATGCCATTGTAAGCCATAGCATCAATGCTCTTGCCCGGTTCGATCTCCCACTTTACATCTTTGCATGTCACTTCAAAAACTTTGAAGCCGTCCACTTCGGTGAACGGCAGCTTCGCGCCCCAGAAGCTGGGGTCTTTGCCGATGCCGGCCAGGAAAACATCAACCCGTTCCTTGTGTTTATTGTCCATCTCCTCGGCGGTCTCGCCCTGAGACTGGGTGCTTTCCACGTGCGCCGTAACATTGGTGGCGGTGGGCGGCACGGGCGCCGAGCCGGCGCAAGCCGAAATACCGGCGGCGGCCCCGGCCAGTCCGGCGACTTTGAGAAAATTGCGGCGTGAAAGATTGTCGAATTGCATTGAAGGTCTCTCCTTTGAAAGTGAATCGAAGTGGGTAATTTCTATTTGAATAGCCGCCATTCTACCGATTCAGGTTAAAGGTCGTAGTGCCAGATGTACCGTCCATCCTGTGACATTCTTCAGGGAGTCGTAAAGAAGCCGTGATCGACTCTCGTCCACGACCACATGGCCTTATTCCAGGTTTTGGCCGACTCAGTTGTGGAGATGCTCTCTGGCGAGTCTCAGAGCGCGGCGGATTTCGGCTTCTTTGGGATCAACGGCCAGGGTGATGCGGGTATCGTTTTTGAGGAGAGCGAAAAGCTGGAAGGTTTTGTAGGGGCGGCTGGCGGTGGTCAGTTGAGCGATGTCGAACTGCTTGACCTCAGAAAACTTCACCGTGCCGTCGAATCAGTTCCAGCCGGTGACCCCGACTTTTCACTCACAAACCCTCTCGCTTGCCAGGCGGCGTAAAGCACAATGGAACCGGCGACGGCGGCGTTGAGGGATTGAACGTGACCGCGCATAGGCAGGCGAATGAGCAAATCGCACTTCTCGCGCACCAGCCGCCGCAGGCCGCTGCCTTCGTTGCCCACCACAATCGCCAGCGCCCGGTTGAGGTCAACCTGCCCCAGCGTTTGCGAATCGGGCGCCAGGTCGAGGCCGGCGATCCAAACGTCCGACTTCTTGAGCAAATCAATCGTGCGCGCCAGATTGCCCACGCGAGTCACCAGCATGTGTTCACTCGCGCCCATCGAGGCGGTGACGACGGCGGGCGTGATCTCGCCGCTACCTTTGTCGGGCATCAGCACGCCATGCACGCCGCAGGCTTCGGCAGTGCGAAGCAGGCGGCCTACGTTGGCCGGGTCTTGCACCTGATCGAGCAACAGCAACAGCGGTTGCTCGCCTGCCGACTCGGCGCGGGCCAACACCTCGTCGAAGTCGGCGTAAGGATAAGGGCCGACTTCGAGGGCGACGCCCTGGTGGTTGTCGCCGTGGCTGATAACGTTCAGGTCTTTGCGGGGCTTGCGATCCGTTTTGAGGTTGCGCTTTTTGGCTTCGGCCAGCACTTCGCGCAGAGAGTCCTGGTCGGCATCGTCGGCGACGAATAGTCGTCGCAGGTCGCGCCGCCCGGCGCGCAGGGTTTCGAGGACGACGTTGCGGCGGTAGAGAAACTCACTCATGGAAAATCCCAAATCCCAATTTCCAAAATCCCAACATCAACGTTTTGAATTTTGGTCTTGGGGTTTGGGATTTAGATTTTCCAGGTTGTTCCATCTTTGCCATCTTCAAGCGTCACGCCCAACTCGGCCAGGCGTTTGCGAATGGCGTCGCCCGTGGCAAAGTCTTTGCGCTTGCGGGCTTCGGCCCGAAGTTCGATGAGAAACTGGATGAGGCCGGCTTCGCGCTCAGCGTTGGCGTCGCTGGAAGATGAAGCCGCCTCTGGAATGACGCCCAGCACCTGCCCGCCAACTTCGCGATAGAAGGCGTCAATGGCTTCGAGCGATCCGCGCGCAGGGGATGTGTCGGCGTTGAGCAGGGTGTTGACGATCTTGTTGAACTCGAACAGCCCGGCCAGGGCGGCGGCGGTGTTGAAGTCGTCGTCCATCGCGGTGACGAAAGCGGCGCGGGCGTCGGCAATGGCGGCCTCCACCCCAGAGTCGGTTTCACCGGCAAGGCCGGGGGCGCGGAGTCGTTGTCGCGCCGTCAGCGCCGGGGCCGCGAGTCGCTCCCAGCCTTTGCTGGCCGCTTCCAGGGCCTCGTCCGAAAAATCAATCGGCCCGCGATAGTGGCCGGTGAGGATGAAGAAGCGCACGGCCTCGGGGCGGTATTTTTTGAGGATGTCCTTGACGGTGACGAAGTTGCCCAGGCTCTTGCTCATCTTCACGCCTTCGACGGTGAGTGAGCCGGTGAGCATCCAGTAGTTGGCAAAGGGCTGGCCGTTGGCGGCTTCGCTCTGGGCTACTTCACATTCGTTGTGCGGAAAGATGTTGTCCACGCCGCCGCCGTGAATGTCGAACGTTTCGCCGAGGTACTTGGCCGACATGGCCGAGCATTCGATGTGCCAGCCGGGGAAGCCCCAGCCCCAGGGGCTGGCCCAGCGCAAAATATGTTCGGGCGCGGCTTTCTTCCAGAGGGCAAAATCTTCGGGGTGGCGCTTGTCGCTTCGCACCTGCTCGCGCGTGCCTTCTTCCAATTCTTCCACTTTGCGCCCGGAGAGTTTGCCGTAGTCCTTGAACGACGAGACGTCGAAGTACACCGAGCCGTCCGCTTCGTAGGCGTTGCCCTTTTCGATGAGGGTCTTGATCATCTCGATCTGCTCCGGCACGTGGGCGCTGGCGCGGGGCGAGATGTCGGGGCGCTGGACGCCGAGGGCGTCCATGTCTTCAAAGTAGGCGCGGGCGTACTTCTCCACAATTTCCATCGGCTCCACGCGCTCGCGGGCCGCGCCTTTGAGGATGCGGTCTTCGCCGCTGTCGAGCAGGTGGCCGACGTCGGTGATGTTTTGCACGTAGCGGACGTTGAAGCCGCGCCAGCGCAGGTAGCGCACAACCGTGTCGAAGGCCACGTAGGTTTTGGCGTGGCCGATGTGCGAATAGTCGTACACCGTCGGGCCGCAGACATACATACGCACCCGGCCTTCGACCAGCGGTTTGAATTCTTCTTTTTTGCGAGTGAGGGTGTTGTAGATGATAAGAGGCATAACAATAACTAATAACCAATTACCAATTACCAATTACACAAAATTGGTTATTGGTAATTGGTTATTACGAACGATCCGGCTTGGCAAAAATCATCCGCCCGGCGGCGGTTTGCAAGACTTTGGTGACGATGAGGTCTACATTCTGGTTCATGAGGCGGCGACCGTCTTCCACCACCACCATCGTGCCGTCATCCAGGTAGCCCACGCCCTGCCCCTGCTCTTTGCCTTCCTGAATCACTTTCACCGTCATACTTTCGCCGGGCAGGACGACGGCTTTGACGGCGTTGGCCAGGTCGTTGATGTTGAGGACGGTGACGCCCTGGATGCCGGCGACTTTGTTGAGATTGTAATCGGTGGTGAGGATGGCGCTGTGGAGTTGCTTGGCCAGGATGACCAGCTTGTCGTCGGCTTCGCGTACACCTTCCACGTTCATGTCGGTGATGCGCACCGGCACGACTGATTCTTTTTGCAGGCGGTTGAGGATGTCCAGCCCGCGCCGCCCGCGATTGCGGCGCAACACGTCCGACGAATCGGCGATGTGCTGAAGCTCATTGAGAATGAAGCGCGGCACCAGCATCGGGGCGGAGATGAAGCCGGTCTGGCTCACGTCGGCGATGCGCCCGTCAATGATCACGCTGGTGTCGAGCAAAATGCTGGCCGCCCCTGCGGAGGGTGTTCCGCCGGCGGCGTCTTCTTCGTTGTGTTGGGCTGGCAGGCGGTCACGGAAGAGGGTAAAGATGTCGTGCTGGCGCATCACAAAAACTGAAATGCTCAACCAGCTAAACAACAGCACGGCCACAAAAGGCAAAACGCGGCCCAGAGGCGCGGGAAGCAAAGAGAGCGGCACCGACACCAGCGCCGCAACGCCCAGGCCCACAATCAACCCGGCCATCCCGGCCACCAGCACTCGTGTCGGCAACAACCCGATCTGGTTGCGCAGCCAGCGAGCCGGGCGGGTGGTCAGATAGGGAGTCGCCACCAGCCCGGTTAACGCTCCCACTGCGGCGAACACCACTGCCCAGAAGTCGCGCGACAAGCCAAAAAATTCGGCCACCGAAAAGCCGAGAAAGCCGCCGCCGATGCCCAGAGCAAACATTCCAATAATTCTGAAAACAAATTCGACGCTCATGATGAATCCCGCCTAACAAACAAAAAGGTGAGTACCCGGCCTGAGGGTCTCACCCAAGATGAAAAGTTTTGTTTTGACGTGCAAAGAAGAAAATAAAGTTCTACAAACTACACAATCAACACAAAACAAGGCCAGGTAGACAGGCAGAGGAATAATAAAAATAAATGAAACTGCTGTCTGTGGGCTAATCTTAACATACCGCCCAACAAAAGTCAAAATTTTTGGCCTTGCACGTACTTAATCATCATTCCGCTTTGGCCGGCCAAGCGCAACATCAATGGCTTCGTGGGCCGAACGGGCTTGAATGATTTCGATCCCGTCCGGAAACGGCTCGCCCCGGCGCACGGTTTTGGGGATGATGGCCCGGCGGAACCCAAGTTTGGCCGCCTCTTTTAATCGGGCCGTGAGTTGCCCCACCGCCCGCAATTCCCCCGACAGGCCAATTTCACCCACCAGAGCCAGGTCTGCCGGAACAGGCAAGTCGCGCACCGACGAGGCAATCGCCATGGCCACGGCCAGATCAACCGCCGGCTCTTCCACTTGCAACCCGCCAATCACGTTCACAAACACATCCTGGTCGAATAACTTGAGGCCAATACGCCGGGCAAGCACGGCGGTGATGAGCAGGAGGCGGTTGAAATCCACGCCGTTGGGCGTGCGGCGCGGGTTGCCAAACGCCGTCGGGCTGGTGAGGGCCTGCACTTCCACCAGCAAAGGCCGCGTCCCCTCCATCGTCACGGCAATGGCCGAACCGGGCGCGTTCACCATCCGTTCGGCCAAAAACGCCTCGGACGGATTCAACACTTCCACCATGCCATTGCCCCGCATCTCAAACACGCCAACTTCGGACGTAGGCCCAAAACGATTCTTCACCCCGCGAAGCAGGCGATATGACTGATACCGATCGCCTTCGAGATACAGCACCGTGTCCACGATGTGCTCCAGCACGCGCGGCCCGGCAATCGTCCCTTCCTTCGTCACGTGGCCGATCAGGAAGACGGCATAGCCGTTGCCTTTGGCCGAACTGGTCAGGCGCATGGCGCACTCGCGCACCTGGCTCACCGATCCCGCCGCCGAACCGATCTCGCCTGTGTAAGTCGTCTGGATCGAGTCCACGATCAACAACTTCGGGTTGACCGCCTCCACGTGGGAGAGGATGAGGTCAACGTTGGTCTCGGTGACCAGGTATAGATTCTCAGAAAGGGCCGCCGTCTTTTGGCTGTCACTGCTTTGCGCCAATCGCAAAGCCCGCATCTTAATCTGCCGCGCCGACTCTTCGCCTGAAACATACAACACCGGCCCGGCGATCTCAGCCATGATGGTCGCCACTTGCAAGAGCAAAGTGCTTTTGCCAATTCCCGGGTCGCCGCCCACCAGCACCACCGAGCCGGGCACGATGCCGCCGCCCAGCACCCTGGCGAATTCGTCCATAGGCAGAGGAAGCCGGGCCTCGGCATCTCCCTCGATTTCTGAGAGCTTGAGCGGGCGTGAGGCGGCCACGCCCAGCGGCCGGCGGTCGGCCCCTTTGGCCGGCTCGGCCACGATCGTCTCAACCATTGTGTTGAACTCGCCGCATTGAGGGCACTTGCCCATCTCGCGCAGCGTTGTCCGGCCACAATTCTGGCAGATCCATTGGGTTTTGGTTTTTGGCATAGCACAACCTTTCCAACGCGATTAAAGCGCAGAATGGCAGAGATTGCAATTGAGGGTGGAAGTGGTGAAGAGAGGGGTGTCAGCTAAACGCCAAAGCCGACAGTTGTAGATGTCGGCTTAGAGGCACAAACGAATTCTTTTACGCGAAGCGGACCCGACGGGTGTTGAACAATCCCCGCGATAAATGAACCCTTGTGCTAAGCCAACATCGTTGATGTAATTTTACATTTCCAGTGCGCCTGTTATAACATTTTCCGAGAGGAAGTCAAGGACGAAATGATGTTTGTCTTAAAGTAAGTTGTTTACTTATGCCCAAGTCTCCAGGATAAAGTCGTCGGCGAATGGATTGATTCCATTCCAGTTTTCCATAACCTCGTGCTGAACAAAACAAGAGATACCGAGCTTGTCGCGGCTTCTTGCTCACCTTTGTCTAAAGCAACAATTATTCACTCCATCAATCTTTGAACAATAGCAGATGTGGTTACCGGAGGCCCCAACACTTCCTCTGCATCACGGTTTCGACGCCAACCGGAACCGTCCGCCAGTTCAGGATCGTCAAGAGGCCGCATCTTACTGTACGGCGCTATCAATACGGTTCCATCGATATACCAACGAATCGACCATAGTTTTGATGTGTTTTTCCAGACCATCCCACCATTACCGTCCCAGAGTCTATTCGATTCGTGATCGGGCGAATCTTTAACCAGGGGCCGACTCCTCATTCGCGCCACCTCAATAGCTTTCTCAAAACTTTTAAGGTCACTCTTCGATACTTGCTCAACGGGAGCCATGCTCTTCCAACTTAGATTCGAAAGCTGGATCATGCCAGTCACATAATATTGCTCATCCACTTGGTAAACTTGAATATGGTGAGCGATGCGAGGGCGAGATATTGTCATTCTACGGGATCTCCTTAATAACAAGTTGAACACCTTTGCTCGATGCATATTCTTCAAGTTTCAGCAGCGACTCGACTTGCTCGTTTGAAGCCTTGCCTGCCGGTATGCCTAACACTAGCGCAAGCTGGTCAATGTCGTCACGTGACACAGCGATTTCCTCTCCATTCTGGTGCCAAATAGTGTCATCAAAGTCGCTCAGATCATCGATATATGACTCCACTTTGCTTTCCATTTTACCGGTATCTTCGTATGTTTCAGCGGTAACATCCAGTGTCTTGAGACTCGTAGCTGTCCCAGTATCAGAGTCGATGTCATCGATGGTAGGGAAGTTTCCTCCAATGTTTGCCTCCTCAAGTTCCTCAAAGTCGCGACCGCGATTAAAAGGCGTTTCTTCCCACAGACTATCTCGGCCTAGCATATCCCGCACCTCATCAACATCAATTTTCTCCCATTCCGACTCTTTTGAGTCGTCAACAACAACTTGGTCTGTCAAGCTACCATAGCCACCAACGGAGCCATCCCCCCGGTCGACGTCATAGTCAGCTATGTTTACGTCACCAACATCGTAATCACCCACATCATACTGCCCATCATCAATGTCCCACTTATAGGATAGCAAATCGGCATCATAATCGATATCTGTGTCGAAACCGTTGTCTAGGCCCGTGTCGTAGCCAACATCATACACATCGCCGACGTAAAAATCCCCGGCATCGAATCCAGCATCAAAGGCAGCAAAATCCATTTCCATGACAAATCACTCCAGTCATCATTCAGGATACGACCGGTGGAAACTGCTAAGCATGTTGACGTAGTTGCCCAGTCGCTGACGCCATCGTGCGGCGGGATGATGTCCAATGGCCACTGTTATGTGGACTAAGTTACAGTAGACTACATCCTCGGCTTGACCTTCACCTAGAGGAATTTCGTTGTTGATGATTAACTGTGTTCCGAGTTGGCCGAGGCGTAACCATAGATCATTAGGGTCATCGCTGGTTTCAAGGACTTGGATCATTGGTGCCTCGAATTTTTCTCGCCATGCTTTGGCAGAACGCAAAGCATTGATCTGCTTGCCATATAAACAACGCCCTGTTTTCCAAAGCGGAAGGCAACCAACACAGTACGGAAATGGGAGATGGCCAGGCCCGAACGAAGACGACACGGCCGGGACTGACGTTGAACGGCTCTCCAGTCTATGTTCTTCCGGCTCTGACGCTATCAGTTTTGAGGTGGCATTCGGCTGCGGCTGTTGATCTTCGAAATCTTTGGCGTGCTGCCTAAGCAAGTCCTCAGTCTTGTGCGATTTATCATGTGGATCTGATCCTGATGGTTGATTCATAAGCTGCTCCTCGACTGAATCGATTTTAACGAGACACGCCTCACCTAGTTCTTCGCTATGTACAACCGCCTGACCTAAGGTGAGGCGGGACAAATGTTCAATTTGGGCCGACGTCAATCCCATGGCGTTGCCAACAGCACGTCGATCATCATCAGCTAAGAGACGGTGTACAAACTTCAAATTAGATCCCTTAATCACATCTGGGACCAGTTTGTTTGGTACCTGATCTACTATGATAAACCCTTCCCCGTAAGCGCGCATCTCAGCCATCATATCAGCGAACATTTCCACCGCTTTGCCCCGGGTGTTGGCAATTTCGGATGAGACTAAAATAGGTACGTTCCGGAGAAGCCGGTGCGCTTCTTCAATAAGGGTCACATGGCATAGATCGTTGCTAATCTTTCGGGTCTGACAAGCTTCGTATAGCCGAATAAATAGCAACGCCATCAGAAAAGCCTTCTCGTCGTCGTCTCCAACTCGGCGCAACTCTAGCACGACCGGGCGATCAAGCAGCGCCTGAAACGGTGTCGAGCGTTGAGTGTCCAACATCAGACCCTTGGTGCCCTGACACAGACTGCCAATGCGAGCCTTGAGCGCTGCTGTAAGATCACGAGCTATGCGCTCGTCATAGCCCTTACCTTTGACGACCTCATCAATCTTGTCGCGCAAATCGCTCAGTCTAGGTAGATAGGTGCGATGATCCTCGCCAGAGTTTGGCTTGAAGCGATCATTGGTCGAGTCCGTGATATTCCACCCGCGCTCTTGGTAAACAGCCAACATGGCTTCCTCCAGCAGATAAGGCATGGAGGCATACATTGGAAACGCAGCATTGAAGACCGCCTTCAACAAGTCTATATGTGTTAATAGCGGGAAATCTGGTTCAAACTCAAATGGATTGAGACGAAAAGGTGCAAGCGATTCATCATTTAACGTGAAAACCACTAGATCTTTACCAAGGCTTCGAGAGTTCAATAAGAGGCGATATTCCGTCTTGGCAGGATCGATAACTAAGAACTTCAGTTGTTGACTTTGGTGGCCATTTGCGAGCAACGCCAGACATGTGTTTGTCTTCCCCGAGCCGGTCAAGCCGGTGACGAATGTGTGCCGGGTCAAGCTTTTGGAAGAAATGGCGATCCGTGATGGGAGCTTTTCTCCACGATATAGCAATGAGCCAATCTCCGTACCCTTGATAGCGGGGGGATTGAGATTAAAATCTGCCACTGGCTTCAACTTCAAGCCTGGAACTTCTCGGTTTGGGAAACTGACCAGTATTGATAACTCGTCGGTAGTTAGCGGTGTCCCCAGACTTTGATATTCCTGGCCTAACGGATGTTCAATGGATTGACGGTTTTCGCCCGGTATGGCTTTCAAGGCGGGTATTCGCAAATTACCGAGAGCTCTGCGTACTTCGAGATTCTTTTCTAAGTTTAATATGCGAATAGGTTCGAAATAAGTGTTCTGCCCAGAAAAAAGCGCTCTTGAAATCCACTGAGCGCGCAAAAACGTATTTCGGTCATCACTTGTCAGAAAGACGCCCGTGTTCCAAAATCCCAAGCTTCGTCCCGATTGCAGTCGATTAATATAATGCTCTAAAAGCTGCTCGCAAAACTGCGCCGTTTTATCGAGTCTTTCCTGCGTTATCGAGGCGCTTACGCCTCGCGTGAAGCCAATCGTGTCGGATATAGATTTGCTGACACTTCCAGACACCGACAAAATTGCTGAGATCAACTGGGAAGTCCCTAAAGTAAATTGTTCCGATTTCCCTCTAGTGGTTTGTTTTGACGCGGTCTCGCTCCGGGAAATTGAACGCGATTGAAGCACAAGTGCGTGAACTTGTTCGCTAATTAAGCGTGCCTGATTAATCAAGTGATTCACGCGCTCTTCCAAAATGGGCTCAGCCAACACCAGCAATGTATAGGCCTCCCCACGTAATGCATCTACTAGCCGATCAATGCTTTGGCCAAACGCTTCTTGCCAGTTTTCCTGTTGGCGCAAGGACGGAATGCCAGTGATAGCAGCAAGGTAATGACTCTTTTGCATTGGGTCAAGGATACACACTTTATAATCGGCAAAATCGACATCGTGGTACTGTTCGTCCGCCTGCTGGCTCAAAACAATCCCCGGATAATTGCTTCGTAAAGCCCGGTGCATAACATTGATATACTCGTCTGTTGGGGTGATCGAATCCAGACGAGAGCGCCGTACCCCCATCAACAGTTTAACCTGCTCCCCATTACTTGTAGCGACATAAGCAAGCGAATGGCTCCCGTCGCGCAGGCTACTTAAAACATTCTGCATGTTTGCCAAGTGGAAACTACGAGCTACATCTTGAGTATATGCAACCTCAAAAATCTGCAAAAATCGTGTTTCTGCTTCCAAAGCTGCCGGTGTAGTAGACTGAATCTGATATTTATGAATGTCAAAGCTCTCGTACCAACGCCGCTCCAGCGTGTCTAATAGGGAGGCCGGTAAACGCCGGTTTACAAGCTCATCAACCGCTTCAGGGGTTAAGGTTTGAAGGGCGAAGGTCGTTTCTTCAGAATCTGCGGCCATCGTGCTGCCTCCTATTTCCAATGACATGGTTTAATGTTGCCGGGTTGAATCCCAATCAAGGATCGCAATGGTGCCTTCACCCATGCCCCAGATGACAAGCCCGGCAATCACCGGTTTAACCAAACAAAACAGCGTCTCCGTGAAAGGAGCAAGCGCGGTCGAAAGGCCAATAGACAAGGCCAGTAGCCCGATGACAAGTAGGATAATCAAACCATCCGTATATTTGTAGCCATAGCTCTTCGCAATTTCAAGCATCATATAAACTTCAATTGCCATGAGAAATGGCCATGACCCAAAAGGCAACCAGACCAGTGCCAATGCAACCCCAACCCCGATAAGCACCATAAGCCGGATTGTTTTCCTGGCTTTGGCGCGCCTATCTTGCCTTAACGTCTCTGGCGGAACTGGGGGAGGCAAAAGAGGTGGCGGTTTACCATCCTCTTTCGAAGGCACTGTGCCAATATCTGTCGTGTTTTCAATTTTCACGGCAGATTCGCTTACCCTTGTAAGTGGCGGCTTAAAACCACTTTGGGCTAAAGACAGGCCGAAGACCACGGCCAAATCGGGTTGATCTGGGAGAAAAACTTTATCGCGACCCCATTTTTGTTGAGTAGCTTCCAAAACAAACGGCCAGTGGGCGCTTCCACCTATCAAAACAACGCGCTCAATAGGTTCTTTCTCCAACTCGATTACCGGATTCGATTCAAGCAAAGCGTAAAACTCCTGAATAGCTGGTCGACACACGCCTTCAAAAATCTGTGTTGACAATTGAATTGGTTCTTCAAGGCCCAAACGATGAAAGTCAGAATGTACAGTGTTGCGTGTTTTTGACAAGCTTTCTTTTAACTCCTTTAGGAGCAATAAAATTGCCTTGCGGCGATTTGGATCAGGTTCATTTGCATCTTTCCAATAAGCCGGAAGCCACCAATCACGATAAAGTTGTTCATCAAGGTGATTGCCTCCCCAAACTAATGAGAGCGATTTCTTAATTTCCAAGTTGGCATCCCCAAGAGGTTTATGCACCATTGTCAAGCGTGTAGTTGCCCCACCCACATCCATCACAAGCCATGATTGTGATTGATCTAATAATTGTATATTTTCCTTGTATAACATACACAAGACTGCTGCCAGCGCGTCTGGATAAAGCATTACTTGGCCGAATCCACTGCTTAAACTTGCTGCTAGCAATTGCGCTTCCTGGCTATTTGCTGGCCAGTTTGCAGGAATTCCAGCCGAAATTTGGAATGCATTGGAAAGCTTACCAACGACGCGAAAATGTGTTCGCAAGCGCTCCGCAAGCGTTGCGCCAATTGCCGTAATCGACCGTTGGGAATTCAAATCGTGCTGTTCAACACCTAACATTGGGCGATCGCAGAGCAATATGTCAGACGTGGCCTCTATTAAGCGAATAACTTCCTCGCTATCCACAGTTTGCGGAGGCATAGTGTCTATTCTTGCGATCGATTCAACATATGTGCGAGAATGCACCCCGAAAACCTGCAATTGAGGTGGTGTCAAGTCCTCTGGTTTCTGAATACCTGCCATACCAGAGGTATATGCCAGGCGGGCATAAGTATTCCCAAGGTCTAACCCAATAAATTTAGTGAGAGCCATAACGGATCATCCTGTTATATCGTCAACAAATGACTTAGAAGTAATAAAGCAACTGCAAAGAAATGAAAGGGATCGTAGGGGAGGTGGCTTGAAGCTTAAATTTCGTCAAGAGCTTCTATCCCGCTTTGGCGGGAAAGCCCTCCTCTCACCAGGCCGATAATGGCTATAGTTGCCAGAGTTGAGTGTCCAAGAAATCCAAGCATTATCCCCCAACCCTGATGACTGCCTGCCAGTGTAGCAATCAGGCACAACACAAAATCTGAGGAGTATCCGAGAGTGTCGAGGGCGTGGAACTGAAAGATACTGAGCAACAGGCTGACGCCCGATACCCCAGCCAGGAAGGCATCCAAGAGTCGGGCAAATGAGTGTCGGTGTATGACTATCCGAACCAGGACCAGCAGCACTGCCAACGGATAAGACAAAGCTAATGACCATAACCACAGCGTAACAGGGAACGTCCCGATGAGGAATTGCCAGGCGAACAGGCTCTCGCCGCGCGCCAGTGCGGCGGCAACAGCACTCCACGGCGAAGCGCTGATAAGCGTGCTGAAGTTACAGCCGGTCACACACCCCAGTGCTTCTAAAAGTGGCCGAAACAGCGCCACTAGCGAACCATCCATCCAGCCGAGATTTTCTGTATAAAAAGTAGGGGATTGTGGGCTAACCCACGGCCCTAGAAAGCCGATCACGATCGGCAAGCTGACGCCCGCCAATCCCAATTCGATTGGGCCAGGTGTAATTGAACGGGGGGGTGGTGAAAAATCAGGCTCTGACATTTGGGTTGGAGAAGAGTCGATGATTACTCAAATAAGTCGCTGCTAAATCCTGCCGAACCATCTGATGATTCGGATGACGAGTGAGATGCTTGCCAGAGGCCAGACACCATCAAGCCAATCAACCCTAACATCGCGAAGTACGGGCCAATGCCAACCTGGGCGTTTGTGAGCAGAGCAACCAGACCGGTGGCGAGCCGGCCACGACTGCCCCAAGCATCCAGGGCGTTGAGATTGAAGATTAGCCCTAACAGCGCCATGCCCGCAGAAATGGTTTGAGCGAAGCCAAGCCGGCTGCGCCATGCTACCGGAAGGAAGGCCGCTGTAATGCTCGCTACGAGTGACGCGAGCGCAACCAACCCTGGCAAAATCAGCATGAAACGTTGGGCAAAATCCAAATTGAGTTCAAACATCACCGCCAGCAAACCATTGAGGTTGGCAAGCAGGCTCAGCGTGTTAAAGACAGGCCCTAACCATGCGATCCATCGGCTATTGATAATGAAGGAGAGAATCGGAAAGACATCGAACAATCCGCCCATCAAGCCGTCGAGCAGACCGCTGTTGAGGAACTCCCACGGCGCCAGTTCAACCCAACTAAGCAGCAAATAGGCCCCAACTACCCCCCAAATGCCAGGCAAATGCGCCAAGACATGGCGGGTTCTGTAAGAGGTGCCACGCCCGGCAACGATTGAGCCTAAGGCGGTTAGCCCGGCAATGAACAGGTGGAGAAGCAGGCCTAACATCAATCTCTAAGATTTTGGCTTGTCACCAAGTTTCGGTTTTTCGGCCTCATGAACCCACTTGAGCTTGACAACATAGCCCGACTCCACCCCGGTCGCAGCCAGCCCCCAAACTCCGGCTTCGGCATTGAATTTCAGACTCAACTCGACCTCTACTTCTCGAGGGCGCTGGAACAGATCGAGTTCATCAATTTTTTCGCGCAAAATGATGATGTTGGTTTTGACTACATCTAAAAAACCAGGTTTTAGTGGTTGAGGTGGCGGGGGTTCATTGCTTCGCGACTGAAGCACAGAGTATGTCTGTTGGGGCACCTCAATCCAGATTGAATTTCCATCACCTGATTTGTATTCAAGCATAGGCATAGCGACCTCCGTAAGACAATTGGCTTTATCGAGTTTCTGTAGCACGATGCTTATCAAGATGCTTATCAAGATGCTTCAAAATCAGTTTCGCACTAAGTGCATCTCCTTCCATTTTAGCAATTGCGTTTTTCTCGGCTGGTGGTGTTGCAATCTCAGGTTTTTGGCCCATGCTCGGATCGGGGCCTCTCCAGTGCATGCCAACAAGCCCATCATCACAGAAGACACCTGCCCCGCTGGAACCATTATCCGTGTTTGCATTCTGATAGATAAGATTTTCGTCGCCCTCTTTAAACTTGACCTGATTGTGGTGAAACAATGTTTCCCAGTGATATCTGATGTCCAATGGCATTCCATAAGTCAGAATTGTGCGGGGTATTTTAGCCAACAGATCCTCATGCAACACAGAAAAAATGTTGTGATCCGTACATGCCAGGATAGCAATGTCATGCTCCGCGTGTACATAGACGAAAGCTGCAACAAGGTCAATGTACTCAATCTCATCAGGCGGCCATCTGTATTTGATATTGATGAGTTTGTCTTTCGACGGAGACGCATCTGCCCCAAAAATCTTGTCAGTAATATGTTTGCAAGTGGCGACATACCATTTGCCGTCTCGGTGTATAAGGAGACCATTTCCTTCTTGATTATTGTCCTTATCATACACAGCAACCAACATTCGCTTTTGTTTTGCTTGAATATAGGCCTTTTGAGCATTTTCAGACGATGGAAATATCCTAAGAACCTCTGCCGTCTTTCCACTAGGCATCAGTTCAGAGTTCGTCCCGATTGGGCATTGATCAACGAGCCTCTTTGCAATATCGCCGAGTATCCCGTTATGCTCTTCATCATATTTAAGCAACTGGGCCTCTATACCAATGAAGTGGTATTCCGACGGCCAGCGCTTGAAAGCTTTGCACACTAAACGCAACAAATAGGGATGATATCCAGCCCATCTAAGAATCTCCTCCGCGATCTTGATCTTGGTGGCATCGTCGGGAGAAGTCTCATCTTTAGTTTTTACAAGCGTGCTAGCAACATTAGCAACACCCCTGGCCTCTGCTTCATCAAGCAAGCCAATCGATATTTGTCGGGTTTGCAGAACGCTTGGGTTGAGCTTTACCTCAAGGGGAGTCTCGATAATAATCCGCCATGTACCATCCTTAACCTTTTCTTTGAATAGCTTTGTTCCATTGATAAGATTAATAACATTGTTAAACGAGCTCTGATTACTAATTTCGAAAAGAAACACCAGTTTGTGCTCGCGAGCATTCATCAAAAATCGGTACCATGGAGAACCAGGATTATTGTAGTCGAACGCGCCCTCCCAATTCTTAGCAGCAAAGTCGCTACATAGGCTTTGGTATTCTTCAGAGCCCAAATTGTCACACCACCATTCTACAAGGTTCCTCTTCGCAATTTCAACAATGTCGACATCTTTCCCAGAAGGCTCTTCAAAGTAAAAGAACAACCACTTCTTAGCACATGTGAGTCCTATCTGGCCAGCGGTTCCGCTCTCTTGGTTGACTTTTGTCAGAGCATAACTGACAACAGATGACTTGCCAATATAAGGGCATCCGATTAAGTGAAAATGGGTCTTGTCGTTATCCTTTTTCAGCTTCTCCACAATAACATCAACTGGCGAACAGCGCGAACCATTTTTGTGTGCTCCGATAAATTCCCATTCGCAGTCGTTTAGCGTCCACATATTAGATTTCATCAGCCACCTCATTAGTATTGCCAGCGCCGGATTTTCGCGCCTCAATCTCAGACTCAAACGGCATCTTATATATGCTACGCGCGAACACATATAACCACCCCATCCGCCAAAATACACGCCTGGGCTTAGTAGAGTATTGCCTGTTTTCCGACTGTTCTCCATACCAAAATACGCCTAGTTGCCAAAGTCGCTCCAGTCGATCGGTAATTTTTCGGACGTATTCATGGCGAGTGTTGTCGGTGTGCGAAAAATGATCCGGGTACTGCAAGGCAAGCTTGTTCAATAAACCACCCTCTAGCCACAAACTCTGAGAATTAACCAATGAGAATTGAGAGCTATCTGCAATATCCTGCCGACTTAAGCCAGTAGTCCAACTATTCTGGTCGGTAAAATCGTCACCTGCAAGCACGGATAGTAGCCGTTGGTCAATGGGCGTAAGCACACCATCGTTACACCATGCTTGACCACACTCAAGGGCTACGTCTACCAGCACATCTTTGACACGATCGGTATATATTTTTTCGGGCGAGTCCTTCAAGGCACTGCAGAGTTCATCCAGCACCCCAAGACTGCCGCCGGAGAAGAGCCACATTGATTTCCGCGCCAATGTTGACATTTCCCGGGGCAAATATTTAGCTACCCACTGAAGACACTCTCCTTCGTTGCAAGGCCCAACGTATATTGACTCGAAAGACACGCGCTCGAGTGCGCCCGGCAGAGCGTTTCTAATGGGTCGATCCCAGGTGTCGTTGATGCCCTGCGCAATAACGACAATGCACCCTTCTCGCACTGCTCGCGACAAATACAAGATAAAAGCATCCTTGTTATTCTCGTCTTCTTCCTCCAACACCTCAGCATTGTCGATTAAAACTGCCCCTGGACCCTTAGCATCCCGTATTGAGCCCAGTAAGGATTTGATCTCTTCATCGCCACTGTGTTGACGACTGGTTTTTCGTCCCAAGCGGTGAATTCGTGCATCTTTGACTTCCTTTATCGCTTCCAGAATTCTTGTGCGCCCCGAAAACGGTGGGCCTTTCAGGAATACGACCCCACCTTCGCTAACCTTTTTGGCTACCGAATCATACTTATAGGGCTCGGGGACAGGATATTTTTCAGAAGGCACATCAATAGTTTTCTCAGGCGCGATCAAAGTCCGAGGAGTCGAGTCATAGTTGGTGACAAGTTGGCAGGTTGGATCCTGATCTGTTTCATACTTGTAAATGATCTTTCCAACCAGCATTCCCCCAGGTTTGATAGCACTCAACTTTATCTCTCGCTTTTCTTCGTTGCCACCAAACCTGAAAATGGGCGGTATTAGAGGGCCGTTGTCCCGAATCACCAAGTCGTTGGCCGCATATGTGTCATCCCTGTTTTCGATGAGCACTGATAACCTCAAGGAATAGGTTCCGTCAGAGGCGGAGATTCTTTCATCGCTATACGATATATCTAATGTGGATCTGGTCGAAATTGCCAATTCGAGTGGTTTGGTTATTTTTGCATCCTGACGTTTCTCAAGTCGCTTGAAGTAATCCAGGAGCGCGCTCGCCTCGGGTAGATTGTTAAGCGTGCTATTATTCTCTTTATCTTCCTCAAGAAGAGCGGCCCGGAGCGCGTCTACCGCCTCGACTTTGCTTGTGTTTTGCTCCAGACATTGATGAGCCTTTTCAACGAGAACCCTGAGACTAGAAGGGATAGCCGCTTTGTCAAGTTTGTTGTAGGTTTCGGCTATGAGTTGAATAGCCTTTTCCCGGACGTTGGCTTCTTTCTCCAAGTTAATCAGCAATTCGTATACTTTACGCAAGCTGTTCTGCTCTTCAGGTAGATTCGTGAGCCAGCCACTTGCCAAATAAACATTTTGGTATGCCTCCAAGCCGGGGTTGCGGTAAGCGGCGCTTACCATCTCTATGATTGACGAAATTGGATAGTGGTCATGTTTTGATAGATGTTCAAGAATCCCGATGTTGTTTCCCCACAGCAAAACCTCATCGTAAATCTCCTTGATAAGGTCTTGCGCAGATCCTTTTCTCTTAAAGCCAAGCATGCATCCTTGATTGTTTGCCCGACCTCAGCCGTTAGAGTCTCTTCGACCCGTTCGCTGACTTTCGCGGCAGACTCAATCAACCTATCTGTTTGATTTGATATTTCTTCAGGAGTTTTGGACTCTTGTAGCCCCTTTTGAATTTCGTCTTTGGCTTGCCGGTATTTTTCAAATTGTTTCCGCGCTTCGTCGTCAAATATGGCTTTGAGTCCTTCTAATTTGGTTCGCTCTATCTGTTCGCTTTCGTACTTCAGCCTATAATCCTCTGACTGGCTTCGTGCCCGTTGAAATTGCTTATACACACGCAAATGGTTTGACCCACGACCGTGTCCCCGGCAATCTCAAACCCCCGGATGGATGGCACGAGAAAAACGCCAACGGTCAAAGCACTTGACTCGGCCAGAACCGGCTCGCCGCCGCTACGGGCCGAAAGGGTCACGGTGTAAACGCCCTCTGCCAGCGCCCCGGTAAATTCCGCCGAGTAACGATCTGCAAAACGATCCATGACCAGAGCCGGAAAGAGTTGATTCTCAGGCCCTGCAATAGACAAGCTAAGTTCAAGAGACGATTTGCTGATTGACTGGTTAAGACGGAGCAATCGGCCGGTGAACGTTAGCGGTTGGCCGAGCGCTTGCGGTTCGGTTGGCCCTTCGAGGGTAAGCGTGGGCAGGCGGCGATCCACCCAAATGGTGGCAGCACCGCCAGTCGCACCCAGCTTCCATTCTCCGCCTTGTGGAGCGGTCAGGGCGAAAATCTCATGCTGATCGGTGCGACGTGTTGGAGGGATTTCAGTCTGATTAGGATCGATCAGGCGCAGTGAAACAGACGGACCGCTCTTGAAAACCGAGATCACCGCCTGTTCCAGGTAAGGCTCCAACTTGATTGTTTGCGAAGCGCCGGGCGCGGCTGTCTGCGCTTCGCCCGGGCGCAGGCCGAGGATGCCGGCGAACAAATCGCGGAAAGCGCCGACCAGGTCTGTATTCTGATCAATGACACGATAGCGGGCGGCGGAAATGGCCTGGATCCACAAATCTTCGACTTGAACAGTCTTGTCGTTGCGCAGAGCCACGACAAAAACCTGCGCCCCCGATTGTTGCAAAGAGTCGAGGCGCGGACTCATTTCAGTCGTAAAGTAAGCCCCTGCCTGAGTCACCGCTTCGCCTTCGGGCAGGCCGTCGGTGAAGAGGATCACCACCTTCTGCGAGTCTCCGGTGTCTTGCAGTTGATCAATGGCGAAATTGAGCGCCGGCGCAAACAGGGTGGACTCGCTGTCAGCACGCAGGCGAATGGCGTTCTGGGCGGCATCTCCTTGCAGGGGGCGCAGCGCAACCGCATCCGTCACGCTTTCACCGCCAAAGTTCGCCGCCGCAAAACGAACTGAAAGGCCCTGCACCCCGGCGACCTCCTGTATGAATTCCAGCAGGAAAACAGCAGCGTCCACGCGCAGGCCGGCCCGGTCGCTGTCGAGCATGCTAGTAGAGCTGTCAATTAACAGCACTAGGTCGAGTGAAGACGTTGAAGTTTCAGTTTGCGCACGCGCAACAGGAGACGAACCGGACAGACCAAGCGCGTGGGCCAGCAAGACCCACAGGCTGATGAGTCTAATGAGCATCCGGTTGCGCGGCGAGAGTTTCATGCATGTCCCTTTTAGTGTCAAAATGTCAGGCCGGTTTGACGACCTCTAAATCCCACTCCGGGGAACGATAAATGCCCCGATAACTATGAAGTTCCTCGCCGCCATTGGCCGTCCGCAAGCGATCGACCAATGGCTGGTAGACTTGTCTGTGTTCGTGGGGCGCTTGCTGGCTTTCGCGATTCAGTTTGTGCACCACTTCATGGACATCGTATTCAACGCGGCGAAACTCCACCGTGCCGGCCTCGGTATCCAGAATTACGAAAGCGGCCCGCGTATCGCCATCGCGGGGCTGGCCAACACTGCCGGGATTGATGGCATAGCATCCTTCGTTCAGCCGGATCGGTTGGCCGTACTTGATCGGCTGAAACACAACCGTCTGCCCATCTTCGCCGAGCCGGGCAAACACCGGGAAGTGGGTGTGCCCATGAAACAAGCACAAGATAGGCGCCGGCGATTGCATCCGCAACTGGCGCAAATCTTCGGCCAATAACGTCTGACGCCATGGATATAAATAAGTGATCCGCCGCGTTGCCGGAAACACCGAGGCATGCACAAACGCCATCGTGAGTACGGCGTGCGGCTCTATCACCAGCGAACGCGTTTCCTCGCCCAAGACATCTGGCTGATCTACTGCCGGCTGGCGATGCAGGGCCGCCCGCACGATCCGAAAAAACCACTCTCTGTCCTCCTCGTGACCGGGCTGTTGCAATAGATCAATCTGGCGGCGCAAGGTGGCTACGGCATCAGGGCGCAACTGTTCGCCGGGCGAAACCAGCCATCCATCATGGTTGCCCGGCACCCAGCGCTCGCCCAGATTAGTGTCGGGATCAAACGGGATGCCGCTTTCCCGTCTCAGCCAGCGGATACACTCCAGGGCTTCTTCCGCCGGGCCATAGCCGACCAGATCGCCCAGGAACCAGTAAGTTATTTCTTCATTCATAAGCTCGCGCCGCAATTGGCGTACCGCTTCTTCCACCGCCCGCAAGGCAGTACGGTTGGCGTGAACATCGCTGATGATGGCGTATCGCATTTCCCCCCCTTAACTCCCCGGCAGTGTATCGAGATAATCCTTCACTCTGGGCAGTTGATCGTTGAGCGGGTCCAGGTCAGCGCAAATTTGATAGAGCGTGCGCGCCACCTGGATATTGCCCAAAGGCGGCGTTGACGAGCGATTGGGGCTGAGAATACCGGGCCGTGGCGGATTTTTGAGGCCGGCCAATGCCTGATTCAACTTTTTGAACTCGTCGTTAAATTTTTTCTGCCGGTCGCCCGCCGCCTTCTTCAATTCCAGGATGCGTCTATTGATGTCATCGGCTTGCTCAATGTAGGCCTCCTTCGACACACTCTCGCGGGCCTCTTCAGCGCGCCGGCTCAACGGTTCGGCCTGCGGCGTCTCGCTTAGAACGCTCTCCAGCACGCGGTGGGCGCTCAGGGCGTCGTCACACTGTTTGAGCAGGTCTTTCAACTCGCTGTCTTGAACCAATTCGGCCAGTTCTTTCTTTAGCAGGGCTTTCTCGGCGCGGCGCAACTCATTAAAGTGTTTGTTTGTTTTGGCCGCCCACTCATTCCAGCGGATGAAATTCTTGTTTTGCTTGTCGGCCATGTCGCGATGCTCGCGCGGATGATTGGTTTCTTTAGTGGCCCACTCGTAGCGGTAGCCGATCAGGGTTTCGAGGCCGGCCCAGTCGGCCGACGCCGCCTTTTGCCATAGTTTTTCGAGGGCCTCGGCCTGCTCGATGACCTGCTCGAATTCCTCACGTTGAACGGCCAGCATCAGCGGCTCGATTCGCTCGGTGAGCGCGCGGGCAGTGGAAACCGCCTCGTCGTATTTCTTGCGCCGGGGTTCAACCAGGCGAAGCGCTTCCTGTTGAAGGCGGGCAATTGCCTCGACACTACGAAGCGGCGACTCGGCCTCGTCGAGCACCCAGCCGCCGCTGTTGTCCCGATCCAGCGGGAGCGGTATGTGTTGCGCTTCAGCCAGTTTCCGGTCAAAATCGTCGAGGTGGCTTTTGAGATTGCGCCAGGTCTCGCGCACTTTTTGCAGGCCGTCCAACGCCAGTTCCATTTGCGCTTTCAATTCGTCATCCAGGCCGAGCAGGCCGGCCACGCTGGTCAAGGCCGTAAGCGATTGGTGGCGCTTGTCGGCGTCTTCCAGGGCCTTGGCTAAAGGCCGGTTGCCGATTTTGAGGCCCTTCACTTCCTGGCAACGGCTCTCGATGCCGGTCTTCAGTCGCCGGCCCAACTGGCCCAGCGCCGTCTTGACCACCTCATGTTCCGGATCCAGGCTGTGGGCCAAGGCATATTTCTCTGCCGCTTCCAATAGCTTGTCGTCCAGGCCGCTCTTTTCGGCGGCCTGCGCCTCTCTCACCAATCGCTCGCGCAGGCCCTCGACCAGCTCGCGCTCTTTGGCGTCGAACAGATTGAGTTGTTCGTTGGAGTAGTTGCCTTTGCGCAGTTGATCAATGTGTGAGCGGCCCAGTTCGGGGTTGGTTTCGGCGAAGGCCTGCGCCGCTTTGGTGAGGTCCAGCCAGATCTTTTGCAGATCGGCGCCTCCTGCCTCAGGCAGATTTTCGCCAAAATAGCGGGTCGCGCGTTCGGCGGCGAGCCAGTCCTGGTTGCGCCAGCACAATTCCACCAGGAGCTGGATGAGCTGGGGGTCGGACCGGATGCTGAGCGAGTCTTCTGCGGCCCCTTCCAAATAGCGTTGGGCGTCTTTGGCGTCCGTTCGTTCACGGCGGTTCGTCTCGGCCCGAATGCGCCCGCGCTGGGCGGTTTGCAATTCGGCTACAACCTCCTTGGGGCGGGCGTGGAGAGTATCCAGCTTTTGCTTGCGGTTGTCTTCAACCGCCAGCCAGTCTCGCTCCGCCGCCGACATCAGGGTTTGATAGCGCAGGTCAAGCAATTCGAGATGTAAATCGCGCGCCAGGCGCATGTCTTCGGTTCGATACAGCAGGCCATGCGGATGCAGTTCGCCGGCCAATTTCAGGGCGCGGGTTAGTATCTCGTCATTCTCGCAACCCAGCGCAGCTTGCATCCCGGCCACGTAGGTCTTGCGCCACAGTTCCAGAGTGTCGCTCAACAATTGATCAGCCTCTTTATTCAGGGTTGACATACCCTTGGCAACCTGTTCAAGGCCGGCAACCATGTTGGCGAAGTCGCTCAGAGGGCGGACTTTATCCGGCAGGCGCATCGCTTCGCGAGCCTGCGAGAGCGCGAGCAGTTTCTCGTAGTCGGCGCTGGCCTGTTTGAGAATTTTGCGCGCCTGGCGGTCGTTGGCTTCCAGCGGTTCGAGGCGTTTTAGCGCTTGCTCGGCCTGATCGCGCGTCGCCTGAACGATTTCATCCGCGCCATGTTCGACAAACCCGCGAGCGGCGGTTTGGTAGTGACTTAAGGCCTTGCCCCATTCGCGCTGGTCTTCGGCGGCCCGCCCCGCCTCCATTTGCAACACTGCCTGAATGCGCCCGACCAGGCGGGTTGCCTCATCCTTTTGGCTGGACGCGCCCTGCGCCACCCGTTGAAGCGCGGTTTCAGCCGACTGCCATTGCTGAAGCCGGTAATGGCGGTTGCCCTCTTCCCAGTTGGCCTGATCACCGCGTTTAGTGGCCAGGCGGGCCTGAGTTTCGAGCGCGCGCTTATGCTCGAGGGCCGTCTTTGGCAGGATCGCAAGCAAGTTGGCGGTGTACTCTAAATCTTCTGGCGTGCCCTGGGCAATGCGCCGGTCGGCTTCAGCCAGCGTCTCTTGCATGGTGTTGTAAGCCCGCTGGTTGTTGGTAATGTCTCGGGCCGCCTGTTCGAGCGCGCCCAGAGTTTGCTCAAGTTGCGAGCCGGGCGGCGGCCAGGGAGATTCAATGAATGCCTTGCTGGCGACGGGCTTCCGCAACGCCATCTCGCGTTTGGCGCTGATCAGGTTGAGGGCCTCCTCAAACGACTCCGCCTCGGCCTTCAGCCGCGCTTCGAGGATGGCCGAAGCCACCTCACTGCTCACCCGGCTGGCCAGCACCGAGCGGGCAGTGTCTTCAGCCTCCCTCAGGCCGGGGTAATTGGGAAACAATTCAGCGGCGGCCGCGAGAAGGTTTAGCCGCTCGGTCATATCGTCAGATTGTTGAGCGGACACCAGTTTTTGCCCAGCCTGGTCGTAGCGGTTTTGGGCGGTTTCAACCAGACCAAGTTCGTGTTCGATTGTTTCCCGCGACGGTTGCAGGGCATTAGCGTGATCCTGAGTGAGCGCGCCTTTAGCATTCAGCAATTCCAACGCGTTTTCCAGCGTCCGGCGCGCCAGGGTCGGGTTGTTCTCGCGTTCGCTTCGCGCCTGACGCGTGCGTTCATCGGCCTTGGTCCGCAACGAGTCGAGGAGCAATTCAGATACTTTCTCAAAGAAAAACAAGGTCTCGATGAGGCCGCCGCCAAAAGCTCCACTTTCGTCGTAGATTTGTTTTGTGCCACGTTCGACATACTGGCGGGCGTTGAGGTAAGCGCCGAGATAATCCTCTTGCACCACCCGCGTACTGGCGACTCCCAATAATTTTCGCACCTGTCGTTGCTGTTCCAACAGGGTTCGCTTAAACTGTGAGCGTTGTTGCTGAAGCTCGTCAGTCAACAAGGAGTCATCAATTTGTTGCCCGCTTACCTCGCCGAGCATGGTGTTTATGGCGGACAAATCCTCGCTCTTGACTGCCCGGTCCAGTTCCTTTTCCCAATCGCGCAAGGCTCTGCCGACTTCGCGCTGGGCGCGCCGTTGGCTCAAGGCATAGAGTTCCGTTTCGGCGCGGGCCGAACCGGGATTGACATCGCTGACTTTTTCCCAGGCGGCCTGTTGCCGGTCAAAGTTTTCGTGATAACGTTTGGACACCTGCTCGGCTTCGGCAATGAGCCGGTTTTCGAGATTCTTCAATTCGGTTTCGGCCTGCGTCAGCTTGCGCTCCAGTTCGGTTAGCAACCCTGCGCGCGCGCGCAGGCTGAGGGACTTCAACCGTTTGGCGGCTTCGTAATACTGTTCGTTGCCCAACAAGGCCAACGCCTGGTCGTACTCGGGCCGCAGAGCGTCGTCCGGGTCGGGGCCGGGGGGCGTTTCGGGTTTTGTCGGTTGATCCGCTTCAGGAAGAGCATCGGGTGTTGGTAGGCCAAGTTCCGGGCCTGCGGGCGGCCAGATGCCCCAGGCGGCGAGTTGGTCGGCAAAGGGCAGAGGCCCATTTTGCTCGCTGGCCGCCCAGCCCTTGACGGCCTGGCGCACCCGCCGCAACTCCCCGCGATGCTCTTCCGAAGAGGCGTTGTCCAACTGGTTACGAAAGCCGTTCTCGATGAGGTCCAGGTCGGATTTGGAGAGGAGTAGTTGGTTTGGAGGAGGCACATCGCTTGTGCCGTCCACTTCCACACCCAGCTCGCGCAAGCGGGCGGCCTGAGGCGGCTCGCCATCCCCGTCCCAACGCTTGACTTCGGACCTGATGCTGTCAAGCTCGTCAAAGGTCCGGTCGTCGTCCGCCGGGACAACTTTGATTCGGGTTTGGATGGCTCGAAGCAGGACTTCGCGTTTGTTAGTTGCCATAGGTGCCACCTTACGGGTTCAAGGTAGGAATGTTCTCTGTTGATAGATTTTGTTTGTTGCCCATAACAAGTAGTGCATTAACTGGTTTTATCCAAACATACTCACGCTTACCATCACGCATGATTTTGACGTATTCAATATTGTTTATGTTTGTTTTTCCGATTACTCCGAATATTGTCGTTCGTGGCTCATACGGATAATTCGGTATTTTAGTAGAATCAATATTAGATGGTTCACGAGAGCTATAAAAACCCGCATCTTCAACTACAACCACGAGTCTATCTTCAGAAAAAGACACAATAGCCAAAGCTAAGGGCAATTGGGCTATTACTTCTCCATTATTAGTAACCTGAAGCCAAAGTGTGTAGTCCCCAATCAGAATTGGCTTCTCGGTTTGGTCAGGCACCCAGAAATACTGGCCAGATGGCGTCGAAGTGCCGTTTTCACCGGAGATCTCTTGCTGAAACTCACCTTTCAACTCGAAAGGCACGTCGCTAATCCCCCCAGAATCGCTTACCCAATACTTGCCTTCTGCATTTTCTAGCAAGAGACGTAGTTGTCCGTCTATGGCACCGGAGACCAGCAGAGCGCCCGAAGAATCATCCTTGGTGAGTTGAATCCCAGTAAAGGTTGGAGCGCTGATCTGCACCGGCGGCAAATCGTAGTAAGGGGCGAGCGGTAGATATAGGCGGCCAGGAACGAATTCCGCTCGTAGATTGAGGACCTGAGGGGCAGGCGGCGGAGTACCTAATGGGGTCAAGGTCGGCGGCGCCGTCGTGGGAAGCGCCTGCAGTTGAGCGATTTGTGTGCCTATGCTGTTCACAGCGGCAGACATAGTAGCAATGGCCTCGCTCTGAGGGGCTAGTCCGGTTGTAGTTGCAATTGTTGCAGTGGGTTGGCTGAGCGCGGCCAGGTTACGTGTCTGTTGTATGCTTAGAAACGACAATACTGCCAGCCCCAGCAAGATCACTGCCGCCAAACCTAGGAGGATCCTTTGTAGCCAGGTGGACTCCGAGACCTTCTGAGTCAGAGATCCTATTTCGCGCTTCACGATAGGGTCTGGGACTACCTCTATCTGTTGTGGTTGCTCACGAATCTCCCTTAGGGTTTGCAAGTCCTGGGCAACATGGTCGAGCTTGAGATTAATATCGCGCTCTGCCTTCGCGCGATCAGTCTGGTAATTCAGTGCCTGCAATTCAACAGCCAATCCCTGATATTGGCTGTTCTTATTATCAAGTTCTCTATGCAGGGTCTGCAACTCAGTTGTCAACCGCAAGTGCTCCTTTTCCTTTTCCTTGATCAGGCGTTCAAGGGAGTCCCGGCGGGCTGCATCTGACTGCAGGTCTTCCAATGTGTCGAATAGCAGTTTGGCCTGATTCAGGTTTTTCTCGGCCAGCGCGTTTTGGTAGCGAGTGACCAGCCTGTCGAGCAGAGACTTGTAACGCTCACGAGCGGCCCGAGTTTGTCTCCCTCGGGCATTTGGGTCGCGGACGCTGGCGGGCAAACGCCCTTGCTGAGCGCGAAGAGCACCCCACTCATCCTGTTTTTCTGCTTGCTCCATCAAGTCAAGCACAGGCCCGGCGAACTCGGCGTCCGCATGATCGCGCAATCGTCTACGCGCCTCAGTCAAGCTCTCTTTTAGTTCGCTTTCCAGGCCATTGCCAAAACGCAAACATATTTCCAACATCGCCGCCGCGCGCTTCAGCAATTTCGGAGAATCATTTTCAGCCAGGCGAGGCCTAACCATATCAAGGCAAGACTGAAGCAATAAGTTGTTAACTGGATCCTGCTCTAACGCCTGCTCTAATTGTGTAAGGGCATCAACTTGATTCTTCATCTTCTTGAACCTCGTCAATCAATACCGTTCAGGTAGTTCTCTAAAGCCTCTACTAACGATTTGCGATCTGACAATCGCGCCCGACGATCCCGTATCTTGCGGTCTAATTCAGCAATATGGTCAGGCAATTTCGCCCAATCACGTTCTTCCTTCAGCAAATCCCAGTAAGGGATATATGCGCCTTGTGCTTCTACTTCGCGCCAATCATCGAGGGCGGCTTGCCAGTCCTCCACGCGCTGGCTTGACTCTTTGACTGCGGCAGTCTGCGCCTTTAGCACAGCGTTCGTTTCAGCCCGCAATGTCTGAATAGAGGCAGAATTGCCTGCCAGGCCGGTTGAGTGCAGGGCTTCTAAAACGTCCCGAGCCTCGTCCCAGCGTTCGCCTTTCATAGCGGCAATCACGCTCTCCAGTCCCGGGCGGATGGGTTCGAATTGTTGACCCATCTCTGCTCCAGCCCGCGCCAACATCAGCCATCGCCACAAATGGATATGCCCGCGTGCTTTTGCTTCCGGCTCCCAACTATTGGCCGCTTCAGCATATTGTTGAACGTTGTAGTGGCGGCGGCCCACCACCCAGGTGGCCGTTTCGCCTTCCAAAATCTTTTGCAACCGGGCTTGGTAACGATTCAGCGTTTCCCGATCCCAAACATCGTGGCGGGCCAGGGCGTCCAGCAACCGTTCGGCTTCATCGAGCGCCAGCCACTTTGCCTTCTCCAGCGCCTGCGTCGGGTCAGGCGATAGATCGCGCTTCCATTCAACTTCCGCTTCCTGCAACAAGCGTTTAAATCTCTCGGGATATTCGTGGAATAGATCATCTGACCACTCTCCTAATAAACCGTGCTGTTCTTTTACAGCCAGCAAAAAGTCCTTGGCCGAAGCATATCGTCGGGCCGGGTTAGGATGCAAGGCCTGGGTCAGGAGTTGGCGTGTCCCGGCAGAAAGTGCGCTCCACCGGTCCCCGGCCCGTTTTTCCAGTGCGCGGGCGGTTGTGCCCTGGTCGCGGGCAAGTTTCCCAGTCAGATACCGATATATGTATGAGGCAAACCGGGCGAGGTCCTGGCGGCGCAAAGCAATAAACTCGGCATCGTCCGGGTCACGGTACCCGGCGCTAACGTGATTCCAGTCCATCACCTTCAACTGGCGTCTTTCGCGATTCCAGCAGAAGTTTTTGAATTGCATGTCGGTGTAAGTGCGGCGAAGCCCGGTGTGCAAACGGTCCAGGACCTCCAGCGCCTGCTCAGCCAGTTCCAGCCCTTCGAGTTCTGGCAAGACCCCGTTATCTTCCAGTTCATCCAGTGAAGGGAATTCCTTGCCATCCACCAACTCCAACACCATAAAGTTTGGCAGGGAACCTTTCTGTTGGTCTAACTTGAGCGGCACGGCTTTGGTTCCTTCCAGCCTGAGGCTACCCAAAATCAGGCCTTCTTCCGAGAAATTCCGCACCGAGATTTCGCTTGCATCCAACCGGAGCACTTTGAGGGCCGCCTTTTCGCTCGTCACTTTATTGCGAGCCAAATACACAACCGCCGTCACCCCTTCGCCTAAATAGTGCTCGACGACATAGGCGCCGTTCTCACCCTGAAGTTCAGCGCCGGGCTGTAAATGGACAGAGGAATTTTGGGTCAGATCAGTCATTTCAATCTCCGGTGAAATTATTCTCTGGCGGCGTTGCGCAAATGCCTTATGCTGAAAATTGACGCAAGCAAAACTTGCCTGCTCTGTTAACTGGTTTCCTTTGCTTTCAAAGCGCGCAAGAACATGCCAATTTCTTGCTCAACGGCCTGTTGGCTATTGACCAAAGGTTCGATCAGGATACGAGACATCTGATTGAGATGCACAGTGCGCTGGCGGGCCATGTCGCGGCGTTTGGCTTCCATAACCTGTTTCGCGCGGCGGCGCAGGGCGGAGTCGGCGCGCCAGAGGTGCGGCGGCTGTAGGTTGTAAATGGCTTCCAGAGCCAGCGCCAATGTGCCGGCGTCATCTACCACGTGTTTGGCATCAGGCTGACTTTCAACGAAGACCAACCCTTTCTCTGTCTGCTCGAAAACTTGATAGAGCAGGCCCAGCCCCAGCAGTTCAATGAGATCGGCGTCCATGGCGAACCAACGCAACAGGTTTGGACCGGGCCGCCCAACTCCTCCCGTGACCGCGGCTATTCGCTGTTCCGGCGGCCATACATACTGTTGCGCGGGTATCATCTGGCCCAGCCAGGCCGAATCGCTGTAGAGTTCGACCTTATCTAAAGGTATCCAGCCCTCAAGCCGGAGCAAGGTCACGGCATCCGGGTCGGCATCGGCATGGCTGGCTAAGAGCAAATTATTGATCTGCGCTTCAGTTTGCATCGTTTGTTGCAGGCGGGTTGCGGCCGGCGATTCAGGCGCCACCAGCAGGTCCAACTTTGCCGTTACCCAGTCACTGCCCACCGCATCGTTATACTGTAAGCGCGGCCTGGCCTTTTCGATCCATCGAGCCAGATCGCGGTTCTGAGCAAATTCAAGCGCGGGGCGGCGGCTATGGACGTGTACCAGGGCCTCGGTCAGTGGCATCAGGGAGTCCAATATTTGCCTGACGTTACGTTGCATGGCATACTCATTCAATGCCGGAGCCATATCTTCTTGCCAGATAAATGCGCCGGGCGGGATGAGAAAGCGCACCTGGCCATCATGCACGTCCCAGCCGAACCGGGCCGCCAGGCGCAATAGCGGGCTGGTCGTCTCACCGGCCTGCTCATCCCACGCGCGGATGTTGCGGCGATAAGTGCGCCATTCCAGATCGTCATCTATCACCCAATCGCGGGCCGTTTGCCGGCGCAAGCGTTCCAGGTCGTTCTGTGCCGCCTCCAAATTCTGCGCACAAACCGGGTACAGTGTGTTCCGCAAAAAAACATCCCATTCACCAATCTCGTCGAGCAGTTTTTTGATACCGTTGCGAGTGGACAGCGGCACGCTACTATCCAAACGTTTGAGAAGTTGTTCCAACCATTTTGCGGCCTGCGCCAAGCCCTTGCGGCGGCGGCTGAAATCATTTCCGCTCTTCTGCCAACTGCCGTTTAGCAACTCGCTCACGCGCTGGCCTACTCTCTCGGCAAACGCCGGTTCGCCAAACCGGTGGCGATGAATCTTGAGCAGGGCCTCAATTTCGTCAAGCAATTGCTTGCCCGTAAGCTTCTCCAGTTCCACATCCTCTTCCAGTTGCCGATACTTGCCGGTGGGCAAATCGCATTGCTCCACCGGCAACAGGCCAATGCCCAATTCAAACAGCGAGTCACGCACCATGCGCGCCGCCAGGGCCCGGGTGAGTGCGCCCGACGGGATACGCAGGGCGCAACTGCCCAGCGCGCAAACAAAACCCTGCCCCTCCTTCATAATCCGGGCAGTCGTATCACTCCGTCGGCGGTTCAAAGTATCCATCAACAATTGATGTGCGGTCGGGATTAGCAGAGCCAGAGCGCCATCAGCCATTGCCGCCAGCACATCGCCCTCGGGCGTGGTCCGATCGCGCATCTCAAACAGGAACAGCGTTTCGACGAGCGCCTGCTCACGAGTCTGACGAAGTTGGCTTTGAGGATGATTGGGCGGCACGTAGTTGAACTCCACCCGCTCATTGCGCTGGAAACGCTCCAGTTCACTCAAAGTCGCCAGCATGCGTTCGCGTTGTTCGTCGGGGCGCAAAGGGCGATTGCGTTCTGACAGACGCCCCGGCCAGTCACGGGTAAACGCCGCGGCCAGCCACAACTGCACCGGCACATACCGGGTTGCCGCCAATTGAATCAGATGAATAAGATCAACCAGCATGCCACTGCCCGCGTCATCGAACGCGGCGCTAAATACCCGCGTAGTCGGCGACGGCAGTCCTTGAAACACTCTTTCCAATGCGCCCCACAACTTGGATCCACTCCGGCCATCGCGCAGGTCATGGAAAAGGGCCAGACGGCCTCGCGCCCGGCCAAAATCCGGCGCGGCGCGGCGGTACCATTCCCAATGAACGGGCCAGTCAGAGTCATTCAAACTTTGCTCAACTTTCTGGAAGTCAGGAGTCAGAGCTACAAATTGGCCCACTCCCAATCCGCGCGGCGGCTCCAGTTTTTCACCCGGTATCTGAATATCAATCTGCAGCAAGCGGACATTGGACGGCCATTGAACGCCGAAGCGGGCATTGAGCGCTTCGGCAATCTGGCTCAACACTTCGCGCCCGGCTGAGCCAATGCCAATTAAAACAGTATCCTGCAATTGAGCAGAGTCGCTAGTAAGAGATTCAAGTTCCAAGCGATTGTTAGTGGTCAAGTTTTTAATCCAGGACACGATAGTCTCCGGAAAAAGTAACGGGGGTGGCGGTGGATGGGGCATCAGTGGCGATTCAGGCGGGCCAGGAACGGGTGGTTGTCGCCGTCCGTGCCACCACCGATACAACAAGTAAGCCAATAAAATCAGTAAAGCGACTACTAGCAAGATGATGATAGCCCACAGAATCCACTGTCCAGCCACGCTCAGGCCAGCCAAATTCATCCCGAAAGCCTCGAAAAATGAAACGACCTGCGGCCAACCAGGCGGGCCGGACAACGTTGGCGGCGACGATGTCGAAGGCGGTAGCCCGGTCGGCCCGGTAGAGTCAAAAGGCGCAGGTGTCGCTGAAAGCGCCGGAGGCGGGCGAGTAGCTTGTGAAAACGAGGGAGTGATAGAAGGAGTAACGGTCGGCTGAGCCTGCCTCATCATAAACAGGGTCAGGTGGTCGATTTCCGCGATTAGCAAGTTCGGCGCGACTCGGGTTGAAGGAATTAAGATCCAGGTTTGTAGGGACTCATCCCAGAAAAACAAGTCAATTGGCGAGCCGGCCTGCACTCGCGGATCATTGTCCGGTAAACTGACATACAACACACATGGCTCATTAAAGTGTGTAACGGGCAAGTCATTGCCTAGATTGGCTTGGATAGTAAACGCTTCTCCGATCGGTTCATGGCCAGGGTGCGGCGGAGGGTTGGCTTCGGGGCGAATATCTATCCAGGTCGGTTCAGTAGCGGCGGACGGCGGACATTCAAGACTCACTTCCTCGGGCACGTGGGCTGTCACCCTACCGCCCCATTCGGGATAAATGTCCGGCAAAGGGGTAGGCGTAATCGTTGGCGTGGATGTTGGAGAAGGCGTCAGAGGCGCAGGAGTGGAGGCAATTGGTGTGGGTGTGACAGTGGGAGTAGAGGTTTCTTTGAGTAAAAGCAACTGGCTATCCGGCTTGACTTTCCGGTACCCGTTGCAGTCCAAGTGAAAGATAAATGTGTTGAGCGATAAGGCAGGCAAACTTTGTTGGGCGTTGACCGAGATTTCGTAATTCAATTCAACGGTCTCTCCATCCTTTAGAGAGGCCTTCCGCCAGACAGCGGCATTCAAGCTCCGTATTGGCAAGCCAAAATCGACACTTTCCACGGTGGCGGCGTCTGCCGGAAAAGGTAGAGAGGCAACGTAAATATCCTGGGCTACGCTATCCTCCAGTATTCCACCCGTCATTTGCACAAAAACCCGGCGGAGCGATTGCGCCGAAAACGTCTCTATGACTTGTGATTGAGCCATCGATGGATAAAGTGTGTTCGGCGTTAATGGCTCGACGCCGTTCACAATGCCCCGAGTTTCAACGAACGCAAACACTTGAACACCCTGGGCCTGCGCTTCTGTAAGAGATTGTGAAAACTGATCGTCTAACCCTTGAGCGGAATGAACCGCCAGCACAATCGCCGGGATAGTTGAAGGGCGTTTTGATTCATTCAGGTGGCTCAAGGCAAAACGCACACCTTCGGCTAAAGAAGCGGCACCGCCGGGTTGCAGATTGTCGAGCGAAGAATACACCTGGCTATAATTCTCAGTGAGGGTGTCCAGATAGAAGGTTCCTGAGGGACGCCAGGCCAGCACTGCTATGCGGGAGTGCGTGGAGGATGTCGGCGGAGATTGAGGATCTTTGAGCCACTCCAGCACAAAGGTCGTAGGATCGAGTGATATAACATCTTGATCAGTTTGCGCCACAAAATTGCTCAGATTGGCGCACGTTTGAGCCAGATTAGAGCCGGGGTCGTCGGTACCCGCGCTGGGGGAGTTATCTACTACCAGCACCACATCAAGCGCCCGTTGTGGGATTCCGTAACACCCTCCAACCTGTTCCCCTTTCAAAGTCAAGCTGATTTGCGCCAAACGCCCCGGAACGAGCTGACTGGGTTCTGCTTGGATTCTGCCAACGGACACCACGTCATCAATCGCCGGTTGCGCAACCGTTAATGGTAAGGGAACAGGAGTAATCGTCGGTGTCTGAAGCAGTGGGGTAGTCGGGGCAGGTGTGGACGCGAAGACTACTTGAAAGGGCGCAGGCAAAGCGGCCATGAGCAATGCGGCGCTCACCATGAACGCGAGCAAACGACACATAGTCACCCGATAGCGACAATAACAAGCCATGGCAATCTTTACTAATGAGTGCGCCTAAAACTTATGGATCCATTCCTAACTTGATGAGCAGGTTGTGAAAGTGTGTTGGCAACAACATAACCCCTAGCAACAGGCCCAACGTAACCCCGACCGACCACCACTCCATCCAGACCAGAATATTCCCAGAAAGGAATACATCCCACAGTGTCATGGAGCTCATCCAAGTAAGCAGAAATGTCAATAGCCCGACAGAGTGCGTATCCAGCAATCGGTTAGCCAGCGGAATAATTGCAAAAGAATAAATGATCCCTGCAACTCCGCTGAACAATGGCCGTTCGAGCAATAATTGGCCAATTAACGCATCAACATGGCGATCTATGAACACCGCTGCAACGACAATACCGGTAACGATGCCCGCAGTACCTGATACAGGGAATATGGCGTTCAGCCCAAAGAAAACTGCCAATATAAGCAATCCTATTTGTGTTACTGCCGAAATCAACAACCCAACTATTCCGATCTTGTCATCAGTTTTCAACATCGCGCCAATACTCAAGCAACCCAGAGCCAGCAAGAAAGCTGGCACCGGATAAGATGTTACTTTGCGCTCTGGCATCGGGTTAGGTGCAGGTGGCGGGGTTCCGATAAATTGATTGTGACGCGGATGGAAAATATGGTATTCGAGAAGCAATAGAAGCAAGCCCCCAACAAATTGGCTTGAGAATCCTAAAACCCACCCCAATACTGAAGAACCTTCCATGCTATCACGCTGCAGGGCAGGCGCGCTCGCTAACGCCTGCCCCTCACATCTATGTTCAGAGTATAGTTACTCGTTCTTCTTTCGCCCGCCGAAAGGGCTTGTTGGGCGATTACCCTGTTCGCCCAGGGTGGCGGTGCGGCTAGTCCGTTCCTTAGCATCCGCCACCCAATCACTGATCATCATCTCCAGTACCACGGCCAAATCGGCCAGGTCGGCGTAGTCGGGCCTTAACCCTCCCTTGTCGTCAGGATACTCATAGGCCGTTACATTCAAGAATTCCACCAACCCCAGGCCTTTGTCTTCCAGCAATTCAACCTCACCTTGCGGGCCCAACTCCTGCAATTTGCCGTTGATGAGCCGCTCGGCAAATTCGAAGTCAATGGGAGTATCCTGGTCTTCTTGTTGGCTGACCCGCTTGATGGCATACCCATGCAATGCAGTAAGCAGACTGGGTTTGACGCGGCGACCCTGATCGCGTTCGGCATCCCAGCCACGAGTGAGCCAGAATGCACGTTTGCGGCCGTTTTGCTCCCAACTCAAATCCCACTTGTAGAGGCGTCCCGCCGCGTCGTCCTTGATATAACCTAACATGCCAAGATAAACGAATTGCCGCACGGCCTTGAGGTCTTCCATGATCATCACAACCCGCGGGTGCAGGGGCTTGAACGTCTTGCGTTGAATACGCCGTTCGAAGCCAACGGCATTGGCTTCGGCGGCGAAGTTGTGCATAAGCACCGGATCCAGCAGTTCTCGGTTCTTCCGGTGCTGGTCATACGAAGCGAGGCTTTGTGTCCAAGCATCAAATGCATCGTAGGCGTACAAGTCGTCCGTGCGCACCAGCGTCATCTTGTATGGATTTTCAGAACCGACCACTTGAATTGCATAGGTGTCCCCGCGTTTAAGCCTGTCCAGCTGATGTAGGCCACGCAAAATACCTTCCAGGCCGTTCTCGCCTGTAAAGAAGGGATCATTAGGGTCGGCCATGATGCGGATAAGATTGCTTTGTTTACGCGGGTTGGCGCCTGTCGGCCCCTCAAATAGCGGTTTGGCGCTCACTTCAGCGACTTCTTCAGCAAGCTTCCGAGGTGAAGATCCGTATATTCTCTTCAGTTGATCAGCAACAGTTGTGGCCACAGCGACACCAACAAAGCGCCGGCCAGCCAGTTCCAACAGGGCAGATTGGTTGGTCGTGCTGATTTCGCGCCGCAATTGGCTCGAGGCCCCACCCGCAGGGTCGCGCAGGTCTTTGTCCTCCCTGTCCACCGCTTCAGCCCGGATGCGGGCTTGTAGGCTGAACTTGGAGGGCGCACCTTCAAATGATGCTTCCCACTCCCATTGTCGCAGAGCGCGCTCAAGGTCGGCATCGGTAGCCGGAATAGTTGCCTCAGCCACAATCATTTGTACCTTCGTTGCCGTTTTGTCGTAACCGTGCGCAACGTGAACTTCCTCAAGGCTGGCACGCACGCCTTCCCAGAGTCCCGGCAGGCCGCTGGCATCGTCGCCAGTCGCCAGGTGCCAGATCCAACGTTGCAGGGCATCGCGCACCTCAACGCAGATTTCTTTCATCTGGCGCAGAGTTTCGGCTACGAACACGTGCATCACTTCCTCGCGGCGCAACTGCATTGTGCGCTGTTGTGCCTGCAAATAGGCCTGCTCGGACTTAAGAACATCGGGATGCTCCCAGAACCAAAATAATTTCTTGCCCATGCTCTCGGTGAGCATCTTCTGCGCTTGTTGTGTCAGCCCGGCCAACTTGGCTTCTGGAGTCATCCGCTCACGTTCGGCGCGAACAGCTTCCATAAATTCAAGTGCTTCGTCGAGTAGCTTAACTGCGCCATCGAAAAAATCATAGGTGTAGCCCAGCTTGCCACTTCGAGAGACAAGGATGTTCTCCTCAGAGCGACCCATCAGCATTTTTGCGACTCGGGACCGAACCAATCGTTGGAAAAATCTTAGCTGAGTACGGGTAACTTCCCCGAGCAACTTGCCAGTCGCGCCATATTCCGCTTCGCCGGAAGATTTAACTGCTCCAAACAGCTTGAGCATATCCTCTGAAATTTTCTTCAACCGAGCACGTCGGGCATCCTCTGGTTCTTTGTCATCACTTTTTCCGTAACGCTTGGGGATAACAACGTTTAGATTCTCCTCAATATCTTTGCGCAGTTGGACAAGCTCCTGATCCAGGCCAAAGTTCACAAAATAGCCCAGCCATCCATCACGTGCGGCGGCCTCGTTAGAAGCCGCAGCGCCTGCTTTTGCGACACGGCTGATGTTGGCAACCTTTTTCTGATTCTCCTTGTTGTCAACTATTAGTTGCCCGACGCGCTGCAGGAACACAGACGGTTTTTCTATCTGGTCATTGGAATCTATGCCTTCAGTAAACAGGTTTCCACTTCGCGATCGACCGGCGAATCCCGGATCTTCCCCGTTTTTGTCAGGCGCCGCCAATGCCATTAACCTCCCGGCATCGCCTGCTGACAGACGCCCTTCCGAGTCCGGTTCACGCTGAGGCCTAAGCAGTTGGAGCAAAATGTTCTGGGCCAGCGCATGACGTGATGTTTCGACGACAAAGTAGGCCGGTACTTGAACGGTAAACGCGCCAATGGCGCTGTACATTGGCAGGTTGGGAGTCCTTGCATACTCGGTTGCCAGATTTGTCAAGATCCATTCCGAATATGCTGTTCCAGCGTTCTCGTCTAAGAATGCGCTGATAGCCTCGGCCAGCATAGGAAAAACGCCGGTCTTGGCTTCGTCTGTCAACGGTTGGCCGTTCCGTCGCCCATCAACCAGATAACAGGCATCAAAAAGGCGTTGATTAGGGTGCACGCTAAAATTCTGATTGTTCTCAATGTAAGCCACTTCCGGCATCGAGAACTCTTCATCTACCACCATAAACCGATTAAGCTCGCGCCAGGCCGCGAAACAGCGGGCTTTCATGTCATCCGTAGGTTGGGTAGTAAACACGCTCGGCAGGGCGAAAATGCCGCGCATGACGTGCGGAATGTGATATTTGTTGGCCAGCAGGCGCAGAATCAAGGCCATATCGATAAATGTGCCAGAGCCAGTGCCCCCGGCAAACGAGCCGACTAACATGATCTCCAGAGGGTGTTGTTGGGTGGCGCTTGCGCGAACGCCCTCCATGGCGTTGACCAATGCGCGCCAGATTACTGATTTAACTTCGCCACCTAGCACATCCTTGTAAATTGCCAGCCGCCCGAATTGCCGCAACCGTCCGGCGCCTTCGTCAAGATTGAACGTTGCCTGAGTTTGGGTTCGCAGCCAAGTTTCAGCATTAAACCATTTGCGAATCTGCGGGTAGGCCCCTTTTTCATCCATATCTTTCACCATGCTTAAGGCATTGCCGCCAATATGGATGAATTCCATTGCATCAAGCATTACTCCGCCCACAGCAGCCGCTTCTTCCTTCTCGCCGCGCTCGGTGATGCGAGTAGCCGTAGCTTCTAAGCGCCTGGCCGTGTCGAATTCCAACAACCGTAATGTTTTGGGCATCTGCCCGCTATTCGACAAAAGAAGATCGCGCTTAAGCCAGGTTAGTACCCACTGGCCAGTACCACCCAGTCCAATGATCAATCCAGGTCTTGACATGGTTTTCTCCTTTAAAATGATGTGGATTGTAAAGTAGTAGATTGCCAACTACCATCTTGGCGGTCAGCATCACTTTTCATACAAAATGGCCTCATCCTGAAGCGGCATTGAGTTTTCAACATGGTTACCAAGATCGCTTTCTTCCAGCACATAAGTGTACAGAGTTTCACCGGCAGCCCCAATGATGTCTACTGCGACAGCTTTCTCGCCACTGCTCCCTGTTGCTTTGCGGTACTTTATTTCCTTGATCCCAAATTCAGCAAATTGTGGCCTGCGCAACCTTAAGAAAAAGCGTCTTGTTGCCAGTCTGAACGGCCCTGCCTTGACATCAGATGGTTTACCTAGGGCTACGATGGAGATAGCTCCACCAGGCCCGCCAGTCAATGCATAAATTGTTGCTCCCACCAAAGCCGCCAACAAAAACCCGCTGATGCCAAGAGATGTTTGACAAGTGGATGGCCGCGTCCAAAATTGATCGTATCGCTCGAATTTGATCAACCGCGGTTGGTGATAAGCAGGCAGGTAATTTGATGCAAATGCCTCGGGGCGCGGAGTAATTTCAAATTCATACGCCCCTTCAT
The DNA here is from genome assembly GCA_016197225.1 of Chloroflexota bacterium. Classification (NCBI taxonomy): domain Bacteria; kingdom Bacillati; phylum Chloroflexota; species Chloroflexota bacterium. The sequence goes on along the minus strand of JACPWC010000031.1, from coordinate 45,150 downwards.
CTGCCGCTGTCAGCCCACCCATCGCCATAAAATACACGCGGTCGCCGTCTTTTACCGTAGTGAGTTGCAAATCCGGCTCGTTATCTTGCGGGCCAACCAAGCGAATACTATACAAATCTTCCAGCCTGCTCGCATTCACTTCATCGGGCCGGAGAGGATTACCACTTAGGTCTTCCAAAACAAACTCTAACTCGACAGGTTGAATACTACCTAAGCATCCATTTGTAAAACTTGAGTGCAAAGCCAGTGTTGATTGCTCGGAGGGAGTAATTGTCTTCACGTTAACCCCATTAATCAACGAGCGCGTCAGAAAGACCTCTTCAGTTTTCTTTTTATCAGAAATGGTGTACAAGTCAATTGGATAGCCACCCACAAACTGCACCTGTACCCGCATCCCCTCACAGGCTACGCCGCCGATCTGATCGTCAAGCAATTCTGCTACAAATATGCCAGTGTCTCCTTGTGGTTTTAGAAAAATCGGGACCCCAAGGGGTTCACCGTTCGCATTCAACGCTTTCGCTTGAAAAGCCTGTTCAAGGTCGGAGTTGATGTAATTGCTCGATAGCGTTCCGTCATCGCCGCGCACCTGAATCGATACTTGAATTGGGATGTTGACAAGTTGTCCCTCTTGCACGTTATTACATGGGAGCGTTTCTCCATTTGCAGGCGACTCAACTGAAAAGCTAAAGCGTTCCAATTTCTTGACGGTATATGTTAATGTTTGACTAAATGCCTGATAACCTATTTCTCCATTGCCGCCAACCGTAGTGCCAGTGATATTCAAAGAATAAGTGCCTTCGACTGGCGCAACGGCGTAAACCGATTTGGAAGGATCTGTCGGGTGTGCGCTACTCCATTCGCTTCGCTCGCCAGAATAATACAATTCGACTTCACCTGGAGCTTGAAAATCGGAAGGGAGTAGGGCGTCGGCAGGCAAGGCGAGATTCGCGACAACGGTAAGCGGATAGTTGCCCTTATCATCATATTTAATTGGGACGCCCTTGTCGGATTTCAGCCGCACCACGAATGGAATAGGATCGTCTATGTCATAGTAAGGTGCGTCGAATTGTTGCGCAAGAAATCCTGAGCCACTCGGTTTTGGGCTGCCCAATGTTGCTTCAGCTACCGCCTGTGCCTTTACTGCCTGATAGCGCCGCTGACACTCTTCTGTACTCAAACTTTCCACTTCAAAGCGCCATGCACCAGGCGCGGGGAAATCAAATACGATTTCCTCGCGGTTGCGTTTCTCAGCATACTTCGAAAGTTGCATGTCTCCCAGAAGGGCCGGGGCCAGACGTTCTTCAACGCCGTTTGAAAACTTGTAGATAGTATTGCCTTGCTCATCCAGTTTTACTAACTTCACTTTAGTAGTTAGTTCTTTAGATCGGAAAAAGACTAGTTGTAAACTCTGAAGATACGGGTCAACATAAAAAATCTCTCCACAAGAAATCGGCTCACCCGCTTGGCCTAGCTCATTATCAACAATCACTCGTATAGATGCTTGAAGAGCCTGTTCGTTGTACGGTTGTACAATTACCTGACCCCCATGCACCTTGGCAATGCTTCGCCAATCATCACCTAGCGATTCCCCGCAACCAACCTGATCTAAGTAGCGGTTGCTTTGGGTTACGCCAGCTGTCATCGCAACTACCCAAATAGAGCGATCACTCCAGGTGGGCTGATTAAGATCGCGTGCCAGCGAACACATGTAATTGCCAACATCAAACTGTCCAATGCCAGTAGGAGTGCCATCTGTAATCATAACGACTGCATGGCGGCGTGGCGCGTAATTTGGCGGGTCCGGCAGCTCTTGCGATTCCCTAAAAATAAGATCCGCTTTCTGAAATGCCGATCGCGGATCTGTCAAGGATTGGCTTCGGTCTTTCCCCGCCTCATCAATCCGCTCAAAATACTCTTGAAGCCAGATGTTCAGATCGGTAGATGCCGTAACGTCAATATCTGTCAGCACATTGCCATCGCTGAGAACCGGCTTGGGAGTGTCGCCGAAAGCAAGGACGCCGATCCGGTGCAAAGCCTCAGGGCAGACATCCAAGCGATTGTCTATTAGTCTTTCTAAAAGATCCTTGACTGCTTCGTAACGATAACCAAGAGGGTCACTAGGAGTCAGCGATTCCCCTGTATTCTCATCCACAGTCGCAAACATACTGTAAGACTGATCAACCAGGATGATCAAATCCAGTCCCCAACATGCCGCCTGTTGTTCTGTTGTAATTTCCACATTGGATTTGGGCGCAGAATCAAGCGCAGATGAGACGCCAGTCAGAGAAAAGATGTCGACAAACACAATGAGAAGGCAAACTGTGATACGGGTAGTATTTCTCATGCCTCTGTCCCTCTATAATTTGGAGTAATTTTCAAAGCGATGAACTGATGCGTGCGAATGGTTGTCGCAAACCATGGATGGCTTGCACTTTCTGGCTGTTGCGCCCCTGATATTGATATTGCCGATCAAGACTGGAGAACAAGGAATTGCTCATTGGGAATGTGTGCCTCTACTGATCAGCTTTGGTGATCAATGGTTGCCTCTCTACCAGCCATTCGTCTATTTCTACTCTCTTAAAGCGCCATAGACGACCTATGTGATGGCAAGGAATCTTTTCCTCTTTGACCAACTTGTAAACAGTTGCAGGGCTGACTTTCAGGTACTTTGCCACATCCCTCACTGTCATCAGCGTCTCACGATTGTTAGGGGTAGAATCTTTGGCCATTGGAACTCACAACCCATTTATCGGCAGTAAAGAGGCTACACATACCACTTACCCGCATCTCCTCTTCCTTTTCGCCTTCCACCCTATGCCTTGCGGTAGAATCAAGGCAAGCAACATGCCAGCACAAGCACTTGGCTTCCCGCATCCTGCAACCAACCACGAATTCGTTGCCAGGGAGGCGTGATTGGCTATTGTCGTTTCAATTCTTTTTGTAATGAGTTAAAGACAATCTAATATAAAAAAATATAACATTACAAGCCATGAGTCAATAGACAAATGTAATGAATCTTAAATAATTCAGACCATTCGGGCCTGTTAGCTCCGCTCTCCGACACAGTGCTGGCGAGCATAGTGTAAGATTTTGGTGAGCACGAAGAACAGCCGCCTTATATTAGGCCGGGTGTTTGGGTGCCAGAGCTCTGCGGGGCGACTTGGCTCTTCTGCCTGCTTCAGGCGCAACCACTCCTCACTTTTCAGCAGGTGTGTTCAGGGTGGCGGCAAACAATAATTCATTACAAATGTCTAGGCTTTTCAGCAAATCGTCAATTTACACCCGTTTGAAAATTTTGTATTCTGTGACCAGCCGCGTTTTGTTCATGACGGCAAGAGGTCGGGCAGGTCAGAGTCCTGCAAGCCAAAAAGCGCCCAACCATGGTTTTCACACAATCTGAGTGCTTTCCAAGCGCGAGACAAATCGCTTCACACATAGGAGGTTCAAATGGATGTACTTGGTTTGGCATTCACTTGCGTACTGGGGCTACTTGTTGGGGGCGTTCTAGGTGGCTTCGGTGTTGCTGTACTCCAACAGATTCGGACAGGGCGCATTAAAATTCCACCCACAATTGCGCTTGGCCCGGTAAAGTTGGATACATCTGGGTTATCCCCACAAACTGCAGGGGCAACGCAAGAAACTGACGTAAGCAGTGTCGGGCCGCTTATTGAGGGTGGTGGTTCCGCAACCGGTGGTTGCCTATCACTTATCGGTGCAGGTATGGTGCTGGTAGGATTCGTTCTACCCTGGTTCACCTGTAGCGTTCCCCTTTTAGCAATTCAGGGGAGCGTCAGCGGATTCAGCGCATTCGTTCAACTTGTTTTTGGAGTCCTGCTGTCTCTAGTGAGCTCCGCTGGCATTGGCACACAGCGCGGCGGTGGTGGCTTAGCGGCTTTAGGACTCTTGTTGACGCTTGTGCTAGTTGCCGCCGCTGTCTTTCTGACTCTCACTCCGCTGATGGGTCTCCAAATTGGCCGAACAGGGCTTCGACTCATTCAGTCTCTAAAAATCACAAATGAACAGCGTCGCCGCACAGCACGCAGTTTGACCATCGCGGCGGTTGTTGGATTTGTGCCTCTGCTGTGCTATATGACGAGCACGATGACTAACTTCAGCGTCGGGGTTCAGGTACAGAATCTTGGCGCAGGGTTATGGGTGACTATGGCTGGCTTTGCGTTGGCATTTGTTGCGGGCATTATCATCTCAACTGCCGCCGCCTTATCCGAGCAATTGCCAAAGCCACCTGCGAAAGATAAGGGTAGCTGAAGCATCACCACAAACCTCTTGAAAGATGAGCCTGTTTCTACCACTCGCAAAAAGGTAATACCATCTATGTTGAATCAACGTAGTTGGTGGCCTATATGCGGCGTGGCTCTATTGCTCGTCGCCATGTTTGGCTGCACGCCAAAAGAGCAGGCTCAATTGCAAACACAAGTCGCGGGAGCGGCTACCCTGGCTGTCAAGGTGGCAACAGAGGCCCCGCCCAAATTGACCCAAGCTGCACAGATAGCTCAAACAGCTATCGCTCTTGCAACTCAGTTAAGCAAACCGCCCACTTCAAGCGCGCCGACAGATTTCGTTTTGGTCACTTCTGCCGCAGGAGTTGAGTTCTGGCGGAAAGACTATCAAGGAGGGAATCCGGACTTTGTTGAGGTAATCAATTTATCTCAGGGAGCATCAGTAAAGCTCTTTCATGGGCAAATCACTGATTTAGGAACTGGGCAGGGAGTATATAAAGGAGACAATCCCAAAATTGCTCGGCAACCCCTTGATGCAGCGTGGAATCTCTTTTCCTCGTCTTATCCCAATGCTTTCTGTATCACAAATGGCCAATTCTTTGTAGATAAAGTGAATGAACAAGTGGTAGATCCCACTACTCTAGCATTTCCTCTAAAAATAGACGAGGTAATCGTTAGCGATGGATATGGTAGCAAGGAATATGTGAATCAAAAGCTCATACTGGAAATCTGGGGAGATATGGCGAATATAAGTGCCCTTACCGAAGATAATCTTTATTCCTCCCCTGCTCCCAATATAATAGCAGGGCTAACGGAGGATGCTAATAAAGGGCCAAACAACCTAACTGGCAGAACTTTCGCAGGAATCGATGACAAAGACAATAATGGGAAGTCCGAAGTAATACTAATCTTCAATTCAAAGACTTCCAAACAAGCAGATGCCGCCAACATACTGAGAAGCTTTGGAGCCGACAAAGTAATAATGCTCGATGGAGGTGATTCAACACAGCTGATCTGTCAAGGCACGCCTTACATTACATCAGATAGAACTTTACCACAGACAATTGGAGTAACAAACAGATAAGACCGAATTTCAGATGTCGCGCCGGCCACTGATGATGAGGCCTCTTGCCAACAAAGGAGAGGCTCACTCTGATCTTTCCCCTATAAAGTGGAGAGTCAGTTAAGCCAACGCGGTGGCAGATTCGAACTCCATTGGACTGCGATAGCCGAGCGCCGAGTGGCGCCGGGTCGGATTGTAAAAGCCTTCGATGTAGCTCACGATCTCCTGCCGGGCTTGGGCCCGCGAGCTAAAGGTGCAACGGTGAATCAACTCGGACTTGAGGGTGGCAAAGAAACTTTCCATCGGGGCATTATCGTAGCAATTGCCCGAACGGCTCATACTGGCCACCGGGCGGTGGAGCGCCAACTCCGCCCGATACTCGGCACTGGCGTACTGACTGCCTCGGTCAGAATGATGGATAACCCCGGCGGCCGGTCGACGTCGCCCAACGGCCATCTGCAAGGCTCGCTTCACCAACGGGGTGGTCAACCGCTCAGCCAAGCTCCAGCCGACAATCCGGCGCGAGTACAAATCCATCACCGTTGCCAGGTACAGCCAGCCGTCGCCAGTGGGCACATAGGTGATATCACTCAACCAGGTCTGATTGGCCGCCGTGGCTTGGAAGGTCTGGGCCAAACGATTAGGGGCGACGGGCAAGCTCGGGTCGACCTGGGTCGTGACCACCCGATAGCGTCGTTTGAGCCGCACTTGCAGGCCATTTTGCCGGATCAGGCGCTCCACCCGCTTGTGATTGCACCGCTCACCTTGCGCCCTCAGCTCGGCCTGCACTCGGGGACTGCCATAGGTCTGCCGACTGCCGGCTTGGATCGCTCGAATGCGAACCACCAGCCCCTGATCCGCCAGGCGGCGTTGACTGGGCGGGCGCTGGCGCCAGGCATAGTAGCCACTGGCCGAGACCGCCAGCACCCGGCACAGCCTGACCACCGGGTAGCTCTCGCGTTCTTCGTCGATGAAGGCGTAGATCATGGCTGTTTGGGTGAGATCACGCCGATAGCTTTTTTTAGGATTTCCCGTTCCTGGCGCAGGATGGCGTTCTCCCGCTCCAGTTGGCGTAGCCGCTCATCGGCTTCAGTCAGGTGACCCTTACCCGGAAAGGCGTTTTTGCCGTTGCGTTGGCGCGCCTGTCGCCAATGGCCCAGGCAACCTTTGCTGAGCCCCAAGTCCCGTTCCAGTTCCGAATCGGGCTTGCCACTGGTTTCGGCCAGGCGCAAGGCTTCCAACTTGAACTCGGGTGTATAGTGCTTACGGATTTGACCCATGAGTGTGTCTCCCTCTTTCAGTCTACTACGACTTTCTCTCTCTCCACTGAACGGGGGGAAGATCACTCTTCACAACCAAATAATCAAGCTGTAAAACTTCTCCTTGACAACCTCCTAACCTTAGATACAATCTCCCCCAGACAGCACGCCAACCCGGCACCATTGGGCAAATAGACTCGCAATTTGAGCACGCTCTCCCGAAACGGGTGGGCGTGCTTTTTTGTTGCCTGCGCCCGATGCTTGATTTGCTTCGCACCCTCCTCACCTGGATCGCCAACGGCGGCCTCATTGTCCTTTTCGTCATGGTGGACAACGTCGCCGTGTTGGCCGCCGTGCCGCCTGTACTTTGGCTAGCGTGGACTGCACCCGCTGAGATGCGCCAGCGCCTGGCTGTCGTCGGCGTGCTGGCCGCCGTCGCCTGCGTTGTCCTCGCGCCGCCTCTGCCCATCATCATCGCCATCATGTCGCTCGCCGGGGCGTTTGCCGTGCATCGCGAGCAGTTCAGCCGCGATCAATTGCTGGCTCGCGTCACGGCGAGTTTGGGCGTGTACACCTTGGCCGCCCTCGGGGCGGCGTTGTTCTCGCAATACCTGTCCACACTGGACGAGGCGAGTTGGGGCGGCCTCTTCGCCATCGGCAACGCCGCCCACACCGTCGCCCAGGGCCGCGACTATCTCAACACCATCGCCGCCATTTTCCTCATCGGCGTCCTGCCGGTTGTGTACCTCGGCCTGCTCTTCCAGAGCCTGTTCCTGCACGCGCCACCCAAAGCCGCCCCGGCAGATTATCTGGCCCGCATTCGTAGTCGCAGTAGGAGGCCGTCGCCATGATTACGGTGCTTGATGCTGGCGTGCGCGACCGGGGCGGCGCGCTCGACTACGCCTACTTCCGCCTGGCCACTGCCGAAGGAGAACGCTGGCGGTGCGTGCCGCTGTGGGAACTGCGCTACATCCCCATCGAGAGCCGCGAAGAGCCGGACGTGCTGGGCAAGACCTGGAGCGCGATGCGCGGGATGCACAACGCCGGTATTGACTTCGTCTACGTCGCGGCGGGCATCTTCAAGCCCGACCACATCGGCGTCAGTCAAATGTACGGCGTCGCCTGTGAGGCCGCAGGCGAAGAGGCTGCCGCCGACGCGGCGAGGGCGGCAATGGATGCGGTGCGGGCCATCATGGCCAACTTCCAGCAATCGCGGCTCCTGCCCGCCGACGCCGATCGGGTGAAGTGGCTCATCGAGTTCATCGCCACCCGGCGGCGGGTGCTGGCCTGTCTCGGCCATCCTGACCCGCGCCAGACCAAACGCGGCCTGGGCAGTGAGGGCAAGATGTCCGATCCGGACGACGACCTAGCCCTCCAGCAAAACGAAATCCTCTTTCGCGGGCTGGCCAAACTTCGCGAGAATTTTGCCTTCGTCGTCAACGCCGACCGCATCGCCCGTGGGTCGCTGGTCGAAGGGCTGGTGCGGGTGGCCGAAGAGGCGGCCAAGTTCGCCAGCCGCCGCAAGGGTTCCATCGGCATCGGCATCTCCCTTGGCATTCCCATCATGACCGGCATCGCCAGCGCCGTGGCTGGCACTCACTCCGCCGGTCAAGCCCAAGCTCATGCCGTCTCCGACGGAGTCTCGCAGAGCGACGGGCGGGCGCACACCGACTCGTGGGCCCATACCGACAGCCACTCGGTCGGCGTTGGCCAGTCCGAGTCGTGGGGCGAGAGTCATGCCCAGGGCGTCTCTCATTCACAGGGCGTGTCGGAGGCTGTCTCGGATAGCGTGGGGCACTCGGTCGGCCAGGGCTGGTCGCACACCGATAGCCAGAGCGAGGGCTGGGGTGAGACCAATGGCCAGTCGTGGGGACACAGCGACGGCCACTCGGTCGGCTCCAGTTGGGGCCACGCCGAGATGTCCGGCGTCAATCACAGCAACAACTTCAGCGCCAGCCAGTCGCAAAGCAACGGCGTGACAGTCGGCAGCAGCGACGGCACAGGCACTTCACAAACCGAAACCGAAGGCTCGTCTTCCAACGTCGGCGGCGGGGTGCAAATCCATCCCAATGACCTGCCCGTCGTCGGCGGCTTGTTGCCAGATGGCATCGACCCGAGCGTCAGCATCTCTGCCGGGGAGAACCAAAGCAGTGCGTCGTCAACCTCGCAGAACCACAGTGACAGCGTGGCCGTCAACAGCGGCGCGTCGCATGGGGTGAGCGTCGGTTACAGCGACGGCTGGTCGTCCGGAGTCAGCGACTTCGTCGGCGGCTCGGAGTCGTTCAGCTCCTCAGACAGCGTCGGCGGCAGTCACAGCGTGAGTCACTCTAACTCTATCGGCTCGGCGGATGGCGTCTCCGGCAGTGTGTCCGACTCGGAGTCGCACGGCGTCAGTCACGGCGCCTCCGAGAGCTGGGGCGAGTCGGAGTCATGGGGCCAGTCCCATTCGACCGGCGTGAGCAAGACTGAAGGCTGGGGCATGGCTGACACCGTCGGCGGCGCGGACAGTGTCTCTCATGCCGAGGGCCGTTCGCATACCGAAGGACAAGGGCAGGCCATCACCCAGGGACAGGGCGGCGGGCAGGCCTTTACCGGCGGCTTCTCGACCGGCATCACGCCCGGCCTCAACCTCTCGCGCAGTTTCCAGACCGAAGACGACGTGGCCGACCGCGTGACCGAGGACCTGCGCCGGGTCGAAGCCCTGCTCAACCAGGCCGCGAGCGAGGGCGGTTTCATGACCGACGCCTATCTCTTCGTCGACTCGCCGGGAGCAGAGCAAGCGGCGGCGGCCCTCGTGCCCCAAGCCTTTCACGGGCCGGTCGTCCCCCAACCAATTCTCACCCGGGCCATCGCCGGCGACGACTTGTCCATCGTGCGTCATCATGCGCTGGCCTTCCGCCCCTGCCGCTCGCTCGACAGCGGCGACCCATTCGGCGGACTCTTGTGGCGGCGCTACGGCACTCTGCTCACCGCCGGAATGTTGGCCGCTTATGCCGCGCCCGGTTTGTTTGAAGAAGGCCCGGCCACCACCACCCAAGAGCGACTCCCCGCGCTGGCTTTCTATCCGACGATGCCTGGCGAAGTCGTCATCGGCCATCAATACAGTCCCGAAACCTACGAACTCACCGACGCACCGGTGCGCCTCGACCGGGGCCGTTACTTCCACACCGCCTTCTGCGGCGACACCGGCTTCGGCAAGTCGGTGGCCGCGATCCGCATGGCCTACGAGACCACCCTCAAATGGAAACTGCGAACGGTGGTGCTCGACTTCGGCGCGGGCTGGCGGTCGCTCCTCAACGCGCCCGGCCTCGACGGCCATTGCAACATCTATCAACTGCAGCCCGGCGGGGCGCGGCCCTTCCGCTGGAACCCTCTGCAAATCGGCACCCACATTGACCCTGAAACCCAGTGGCGTCAGTTCACCGACATCTTCGCCGCGCTCTCGCAACTCGGCGTCAAGCGGCAGACCGGCGAGATGCGCAACGCCCTCAAGCGCGTCTATGTCGCCGCTGGCGTGCTGGTCAACGACCCGGCGGTGCAGAGCGATCCGGAGTGGGGCGTGGTTCGCCCTCTCGAAGAAGCGTTAGCCAATGCGCCAGCCGGAACACCCATCTCATCTCTCCCGCGAAGCGGGCGGCAAAAACTCGCCGTGCATCGCTCCAAGCAATGCGATCTCTCTGACCTGTACGCCGACATCAGCCGCGAGCTACGCGCTGTCCCGGCGCGCGACACGATGCTGCGCGGGGTGCTGGAGGGCATTCTCATCCGGCTCGACCCGCTGGTGCAGGGCGCGGCCTCACAGCAATATGCCAAAGGCGAAGGATGTGTGGAACTTTCGGACATCGCCGCGCCGTGGGGCGTGGTCATTCTCGAAGGCGGGGCGATGATGGACGCCTTCTCCAAAGCATTCTTGCTGGCCTTTGCTGCCTGGCACATCTACACCGACGCCGTGACCCGCCGCAAGCCGGGCGACCCTTCGGCAGGCTCGGGGCAGGCTCTCGAAGGTGCCGACGACTATATGCAGATCATCTTCGAGGAGGCCAACAAGATTCTGGGCGGCCTCTCCGGCGGGGGCGGCGGCGAGGATGGCCCCAGCGCCGCCGAGTACGTAGCCGACCTGTTCGCCAACATGTGGCGCGACTCGCGCAAGTACCGGATGTGGCTGCACATCATCACCCAGAGTCCGTCCCTCATCCCGCCCGGCATCCTGTCGTCGTGCAATAACCTGATCGTCAACCAACTCAAGAACGCCAAAGACCGCGATCTGGTCGTGGCCGCGCTGGCCCGCTCCGAAAAGGGTTTGCTCGACGTGCAATACAGCCGCCTCATCGCCCGCCTGCCCATCGGCCAGGCCATCGCCAAGTTCGGCTACGCCTTCGACTCCGCCGACGTGGAGCCATTGCTCATGCGCCCGCGCCTCCTCAAAGCCGCCGAGCCGAGCGATGAAGACATTCTGAGGATATTGGGATGAAGACTTCAACCCGACTCGCCCTTGTCCTCCTACTCGTCGGAGTCGCGGTGGTCGCCGTCTCCGTCCAGGCGGCCTTCGTCGTGGCCCCGCCTACCATCACGCCCACCGCCTGGGTGCCGCCGCGTATCGCCACTGCCACCCCGCCGCCCACGCCTACCGGCGGTTGGTTCGAGCAGATGTATCCGGTCACACCCACTCAACCATGAGGAGTATTCGATGGACTTATTGCGATTTCTCAAACCAGACGCGCTGGCCGTCGTGTTCGTCGTAGACAAGCAGGCCGAGAAGTTAGTCTCGGTGCAGTTGGACACGCTCGACCACGTCGCGGCGCTGTTGCAGACAATGCCGGACGAGGAGCTCGCCAAAGCTGGCATCGCCAAACAGGAAAGGAAAGTTCGGAATGCGTAAGTTGTTGCCCATCATCGCCTTCGTCGGCGCGGCCATCTTTATCTTTCTCGCCCTCGCCCCAGCCAAGAAGGCCACGGTGCTGGCCGCCGTCGCCGACCTTCCAGCCGGCCACACCCTCGTCGAGTCGGATCTGCGCGCCGTCGAACTGCCCGCCGATTCTCTGCCGCCGGATGCCGTGAGCGATCCGACGCTGGCTGTCGGCCAGACGCTCGCCGTGCCGCGCAGTGCAGGCGATGTGATCCGCGCCGCCCACTTCGGCCAGCCCATCGCGCTGCAATCCGATGAGCGCGGCCTCTCGGTCAAGGTCACCGACTCCACCGGCTTCGCCGGACTGCTCCAGCCCGGCCAGCGCGTCGGCGTGATCGCCGTCATCGTGGATCGCGAGGCGAACGCGCCTTACGCCAAGGTCGCCCTCACCGGCTTGCGGGTGCTCTACATCCCGCCAGACTTTCGCGCCGCCGAGCCTGCCGTCCAGCAAGACAGCGGCTTCACCTTCAGCCAGGATCGCCAGACTGATGGCGTGGTGGGGCTGGCCGTCCCCACCGCGCCGCAAATTGTGATCTACCAGACCACCGACGACAAAGGCAACCCGATCTCGCAGTCGCGCACGGTCTATCCGCTCGAACTGCTGGCTGCCTTGAACGAGTCGAACGACGCGCACCTGACTCTCTTTCTCGAACCGGACCAGGCCGCCCCGTTTGTCACCGGCGGCCTCTACCTGCCCGACTTGTCGCTCATTACCCCCACCCAAGTTCCATTCGCCCCGGGGAGCCTGGCCCCATGAGCTGGAAGTCTTCGACTCCGGCGGCCAACGGCAACGGCCAGAGCGCCGAGTCGGTCACCATCCTCTTGGCCGGATCGCCCGCCCGAACCCGGGCCTGGAATCTATCGCTCATGGGTGACGCCCGCTTCCGCGTTATCGCCGAGGCCGCCGACGTAGCCGACCTCACGGCGAAGATGGCGATGTCGCCCGACGCCGCGCTGGTTGAGGCCGAGTTGTTCAACGGCCCGGCAGAGTTGGTGCAGACGCTCTCACGCTTCAACAGCGCTGTCTACATTGTTCTGCCTTCGGCGGCCACCGCCCAGGATGTCGAGCAGGTCAAAGCCTGCCGTCCGGTGAAGGCCGCGCTGTCGGGCGATCCGAATCTCGGTGAACTCGCCGGTCGCGTCTACGCCGACGTGCTCGCGGCGCGCCAGGCCACGCCCACCTGGGAGACGGGTTTGCCATCATCATCTCGTGGCGGCGGCCCGACAGCGTTGAAGATTGTAGCGGTGTGGAATCAGGTTGGCGGCGTGGGCAAGACGACCATCGCCGCCAACCTGGCCTACGAGTCAGCCCGGCGCGGTTTGCCGACGCTCCTCATCTCGCTCGGCGCGCCCGACGACGCACCCCTCATGCTCGGCCTCAAACCCGATCCCAACATCATCCACTGGCGGGCCAAGCCCAATGTCGAGGGCCTGCACGCGGCGACGCAGACGGTGAAGGAGGTTGACCTCAAGGTGCTGGGCGGCTTCCCCGATTTCCTATCGGCCCACAAGGCGATGCAGGCCGGACTCGACGATCCCGACAGTATCGCCCGCCTGATCCGCGAAGCGCCCTACGCCGGTTTCGCCGCCATCATCGTGGACACGCCCAACTCCGATCTGGCCGGAGCCGCGCTCTCGGCCGCCAACTCGCTCCTGCTCGTCTCGCGCCCCATGCTGGCCGACTGCTGGCGCACCATCGGCGCGTATCGCGCCGTGACCGAGCAACTCGCCGGCCAACACCGGATCCCGCCCGACGGCATCCGCCTGGTGCTCAACCGGGTGCGCTCGTCGGGCCTCACCCCCGCCGACTTTCACAAGGCGGGCGAGAGCCTGGCGGGCAGAGCCTTCCCGCCGGTGAGCGCCATTATCCCCGACGACCCGCGCGTCGAAGAGGCGCAGAACAACCGCAAGATGCCGATCACTTATGCCGATTCGTTTGCGAAGGGCCTGCACGCGCTGGCCGACAACGTTCTGCAGGTGAAGGCCGGGCAGATCAAGAAGGACGACGGGCGCGTAATCCCGCTCGGCTTCATGCGTCTGCGCCTGCCCGGAGGCGGAGGTTGAGATGTGGGGCAATCTGGTTGTAGACAACTCCACGCCATCTAAAAAGCAGGCCGTGCTTGAGGACGCCGTCGAGCGCTTGAAGGACCTGTCGGTCTCGGTTATCCGCGGCGACAAGGCCGCGCTCGCCAACGAAGCCAACACCGCCCTCGTCGCCGCCGCTCGCAAAGCGGGCCTCACCCTCTCAACGTCTGATCTGGCCGAGCTCACGGCGCAGGTCATCGCCCAGGTCGGCGGCCTCGGCTTCCTGCACAGCCTGATCTATCACCGCGCGGCAGGGCCGCTGTCCGAGATCGCCGTCAACCCCGACGGCTCGATCTGGATTCTGCCCAAAGGCAAGTCGCACTTCGAGCGCGCGCCCCTCAACCCGGCTCGCGAAGAAGTAATGCGCTCGGTCGAAGCCCTGCTTGCGCCATTGGGCCGCGCCCTCACCGAGGCCACGCCTTCGGTGGACGCCAAACTGCCGCGTGAGGCCGATTTCGGCGGCGCGCGAGTCAAAGTCCTGCATCCCGTCGTCTGTCCCGGCGCGGGCTTTCCTTCCATCAACATCCGCCTCTTCGAGCCCAAGCCCGTTGCGCCGGAACAGATCATCCAATGGCAGGTCGCGCCCGAGTCGGTCGTCCGCATGTTGCTGGAGGCCGTGTCCCGCCGGGCGCGCTTGCTCCTCGTCGGCGGCACGAACACCGGCAAGACCACCCTGCTCTCGGCGCTGGCGCGCGGCATCCCCGAGTCGGCCCGGGTGGTGAAGATTGAAGACCCGGAAGAGATCTGGCTGGCGCATTCCAACGTCGTCACCCTCGAAGCGCGCCCCGCGCCGCCCGGCAGTGACGTGCCGCCCTACACTATTCGCAACGGTGTGGACGACGCCATGCGCATGTCGCCGCACTGGCTCGTCGTCGGCGAAGTCCGCACCGGCGACGCGGCGCTGGCCCTCTTCCGCGCCCAGATGAGCGATCACCCCGGCCTCTCGACCTTCCACGCCGAAGGCCCCGATGAGGCCGTCTTCCGCATGGCGCTCATCATGTTTGCCGACGCGCAGATCAAGCTTGAGGCGGCCAAAGGCATCTTCGAGCAGGCGGTTGACCTGGTGGTGCATGTGGGCTGGCTCAACATGAACGGCGCGAACCGGCGGCGCATCCTGGGGGTGTATCAGACCGAAGGCATGCCGTCCGGCAAGGGCGACGTGCGCTTCAAGGTCCTGTGGAAAGCCGACATGGAATCGCCGTTGCCTTACCTGGGCCGGCGTGGAGGCAGTGAGTGATGAACGCACAGAGCCTCTACGCCCTCACCGCAGCCCTGCTCGGCGGGGTGGCCGTGTACTTCATTATCCAACCGCTCACCCGAATCGGTCGCGGGGCGGGCAAGACTCTGAGCGACTTTGTCGGCAGCGCCGACGACCTGAATAGAGGCGGCCCCCAAGAGGCCGTCGCCGTTGGTTCGGAGAAGCATCGCATCCGGCTGGCATTTCAGGATTTTGGATTGGACGTGAGCGGACGCGAGGAGACGGCGCTGTGGGCGGCGCGCATTGTCGCCATCGTCCTCATCGCCGCCGCCATCATTCTCTCCGGCCTGCCCAGACTCTCGGCCCTGGCCGCCCTGCCCATCGGCTGGTTGATGGTGAAAGGCACCATCGACGGCGCGTGGCGCAAACGGCGTCAGGCGGTTGAGCGCGAACTACCCGTCTTTCTCTCGCGCCTGGCCGGAGTCACGCAGGCTACGCCCAACGTCATCGACGCGCTCGACGACGTGGGCAACACGCTCGACCCCGATGGGCCGCTCAAAGCCTGGGTAGGGCGCTTCGCCTCACGCCTGCAGACCAACGGCCAACTCGGATTGCAGGAAGGTCTTGAGGAGGCCTATGCCATCTCGCCCTCGCTCGGGGTGACGGCCTTCGAGATTGGCCGCCTGTGGGAGACCGGCGGATCAGGCTACGCCTCGGCGTTCTCCTCCGCCGCCGACAACCTGTCCGGCGTTCTCGAAGCGCGAGCCATTGCCATCTCCAAAGGCGAGGGCGCGCGCGGCTCGATTCGCGTCATCCTGCTGGCCCTGCTCGGCGCAATCCTGCTGATGACGACCAATCCCTACACCCGCGACATCTTGCAGAAGCCCGTGATTCAAATCGGCTACCTCGCCGGCCTGGCCTGGGTGGCCCTGGGCTGGACGTTTGTGAATGGAACGATTGATGAGGCAGTCTCGTAGTCGAGTAGTCGTTTGGTCTTGTGGTCAGCCGACCACACGACCACATGACCATTCGACTAACCGACTAACACAATGCAAACACTCTTCGCACTTCTCGCCGCGCTGATGGGCGGCGTCGCCATCGCTTCAATGGTATCGGCCATTCGACTGGAGTCGGCTCCCAATCGGGCGCTGGCTGACTTCGCCCAAAACGAGTCGAAGCCAGACCTTCTCGACCGGGTCGGCCAACGCCTCTGGCGCTATCTCCCGCTCGATCCGGCGCGCTGGGGACTCAACGTCGAATGGGCGTGCCTGGCCGGCAAGCACTACTCGCTGGGCCGCGTGACGGCCAACGCCTTGCTCTACGGCGGCGGTGTGGCGGCGGCCTTGCTGATCGCCGAGGCCGCGCCCTTATTGTGGTTGACCGTCCCCGCCGCGGCCGCCTTGCCGTTCATCAACCTGCGCGCCGCCGCCAACGAAGCCCGCACTGCCGCCGAACGCGGCCTGCCCGAAGTGGCCGCCCTGGTCGCCGCGGAACTGGCGGCCAACAACCCGCCTGACAAAGCCCTGCAACGCGCGGCGGACACCGCCGGAGTCCTGGGCTTGATCCTGAAAGGGGCCTTGGCCGAAGCTCGCTCGTCGTCACGCCCTCTCTTTAGTCGCAAGCCGCTCAAAGGCGCGCTGGTGGTCTGGGTCGAACGCTGGCGCTTGCCGTCGCTGCTCGCGTTTGGATCGTCGCTCGATCTGGTCGCCGGCAAAGGCGTGGCCGGCGAGGCGATGATGTCGCGCATCGCCCAGGGCATGTCGCGTGAATACCGCGAGAAGTTGCTCAAGCGCGCCGAAGCGTTGGAAAGCAATCTGGTCTTGCCCAGCGCGATCTTTTTCTTCGTGCCCTTCATGGCCGCCGTCGTCGTGCCGGTGCTCCTGCCGTTGTTCGAGACTCTGCGCCGATGAGCGCCGCTCACTTCTCGCTTCTGCAAAGAGCCTGGGCAGGTCTGGATTGTCACGAGCAGGCCCACGCTCTGCGGACAGCAGATCAGATTGTCGCGCTGGCCGCGCGCCTGGGTATCGACGAGGCCGCTCTGTTACACCTGCGGCGCGGGGCCATGTTGCACGACATCGGCAAGGCATTTGTGCCGCCAGAAATTCTGAGCAAGCCCGGCCCGCTCACCTACGAAGAAACGGCCGTCATGCGCTGTCACCCGGTGCTCGGCTACAAATTGCTGGCGCCCATCCCGTATTTGCGTCCGGCGTCGCCCATCCCGTTATTTCATCATGAACGGTGGGACGGATCGGGCTATCCATGCCAGCTGAAAGGCGAGGACATCCCGCTGGCGGCGCGCCTCTTTGCCGTGGTCGACGTCTGGGACGCGCTGCTGGATGGCCGCTCGTATCATGCCGCCTGGCCGGAGGCCAAAGCGCGTGAGTACCTGCTCGCTCAGGCCGGCATTCAGTTCGACGCCGCCATCGTCAAAGTATTTCTAGAGAAGCGCGAGAACGGACCCTTGCCGGTGACCCAGGCGCTCGAACCGGAGTGATGCGCCGCCGGGTAAGTGGCGAGCCACGAATTGAAATCCCCATCACCTTGATGGTTGGATATACCTCTTTACTCAGATTGGAGAAAACATCGTGAAACAAAAACTTCTAATTCCTCTTGTCGTGTTGTCTTTGCTGGTTGCCCTGGTCGCGCCGGTCTCGGCGGCACCGCCCGCGCCCGGCTTCACCATCACCGCCCAGAAGGGTGACACCTACTCGGCGCTGTCGTGGAAGTACGGGGTGAGCGTTGACCGCCTGCTCAAAGCCAACGGCCTGGAGCGAAACGGCGAACCGCTCACCAGCAAGAAGTTCTGGCTCGCCCCCGGCCAGCCCGTCGTCGTGCCGATTGAACTTGGCGCAACGCCGTCACTGGTCAATCCCTTTTTGTATGTGACGCAACAGGGCGACACGCTGGGAGTGCTCTCGGTGCGATTCGAGATCGCCGCCTGGGCGGTGGCCAAAGTGAACGGCGGCCTGGACGCCGGCAATCTCACCCAGGCCCTCACGCCCGGCGCGACTCTCCTCATCCCCGCCGGGCCTCACGTTCACAAAATGGGAAAAGGGGAAACGCTGGCGCAAGTGGCGGCGAAATACGGCGTGACCGAAACCTATCTGCTCAAAGCCAACAGCATCGCCGAAGGCAAGGCCGTCGCCGCCGGCACGGAACTCACCATCCCCGTCCAGTATGACCGCCCTTTCACGCCGATAGGAAGTGGTCAGCCTTCAGCAGTCAGCAATCCGCCAACGCCTGCGCCAGCCCCAGCCATTGCCGACGCGGGCGGCCTGTTGACCTTCCGCTGGATTGCCCAGAACTCCTCCTTCACGCCAGTCGGCGGAGGCCGCGCCGTCGCTACTTTCACCGCCGAGTTCAAGGGCGGACAAGCGCCGTTCAAAGTGTACGTCGTCAACTGGGGTCAGTATGTCAGCGTCACGGGGCCGTTCGTGAAAGTGGACAACGGCCAACAGTGGACGGACCTGGACTTCGCCGTCAACGCCAAGTGCGGCGAGACCTTCCCTCTGCATGTCGAGGTTCAATCCACCGACGGGCAGAAGGCGTTCTCCATCCGCGAGTTCGGGCCGGTGAGTTGCAAGTAGAAAGGATTGAGCGATGAGGGCTGAGTTGTTCATCGCTTGGCTCTCATTGCTCTCCACTTCTATGAACAGCCAACATCTTCGACGGCCTGACCTTATCCACGTATTGGCGATTTTGCTGGCGGTCACTGTCGCCAACTCAGTGTTGGTGAGCGCCCTTGTCGCCGCCGCGCTGGTCGCCCGTGTCGAGCCGATGACGGCCCCGGGCCAGCAAGGCGTTCACCTCTCTGCCCCGCTCTTCGACGACTGGCAGATCGGTGTGGGTGTGTTGTGGGGGAGTGAGCGCCTCAGCCTCGGCGGCGGTATTGCTCAACCCGGCGTGCAGGCGATTGGCGAAGGCTTCATCCTGGATTGGAAAACGCAGGCCATCATTCGCATGTCGGATCAGGCACTGCTGTTCTACTGGTGAAGCATGTCCACAAGAGAATTTGTTTGAGAGTCATTGTCGGCGTCGGCCTGGTGGTGATGTTCCTGGTATGCACCCTGTATGCCATCCTGCCGTACCTGGTGACCTGGCCGCGCTGAGTTGTCTCTGAGGAGAGATGTTATGCGTCGTTTGCTAATTGTGTTGATGTCCATGATAGTCGCCCTGGCCGGTTCAGGCATCGGCCCGGCTCACGCCGAAATCTTGAAGCGGCCTATTCAGTTGCTGGTCGCGCCGTCAGGCGGCACGGTGACGGTGCGCTGGTTCTGGTCCACCGCCGATAACAACCAGGTCATCATCCGCCGCAACGGGGTAACGGTTTTCACCGAAGCGATTAACAACGCCTGGGGCAACCGGGGTTCGGTCGGCATCTGGAGCACGGCCGTCAACGCCGGCGATTCGGTGACCGTGACCGCCGCCGTCGTCGCCAGAACGCTGCCCCCCACGCCCGGCGGCCTGTGCAATTCCAATGGAGTGCCGTTCAGCGGCCCGCCAGCCGAAGGTCTGTGCATCGAAGACGCCGCCGATAACGACTACGACGATTTGCGGTACGGCATCTACTTCACTCCCCTGCCGGACACTACCCCGCCGACGACGACGGCCAGTGTGACGGGCACGGCAGGAAGCAACGGTTGGTACATCAGCCCGGCGACGCTGTCGCTGAGCGCGGTGGACAACGGCGGCCCCGGCCCGGCCAGCGGCCTGAACCGTACTTATCTCAACAGCGCCCTCTACACTGGCCCGGTGAACGTCACGGCAGAGGGCACAACGGCGTTTAGCTTTTACTCGGTAGACAACCGTGGCAACGTCGAGCCGACAAAATCTACCTCGGTGAAGGTTGATACCGTGCCGCCGTCCACGTCGCCGTCGCTCTCCGGGGCGATGGGAAACGC
Source organism: Chloroflexota bacterium (assembly GCA_016197225.1). Taxonomy (NCBI): domain Bacteria; kingdom Bacillati; phylum Chloroflexota; species Chloroflexota bacterium. The sequence continues at coordinate 25,500 of JACPWC010000031.1, read as the reverse complement.
GGGATGGTACATCGGCGACGTCACCTTGACTCTGACGGCGACTGATGCCGCGAGCGGGGTGGCCTCAACCACACTGGATGGCTCGCCATATAGTGGGCCGGTTACCTTTTCCACGCAAGGGGTGAGCAATCACAGCTACTTCAGCGCAGACAATGCTGGCAACTTCGAACCGGCGCAGGCGCTCTCGTTGAAGATTGACAGCGCCCCGCCCGTGGTGACGCCAGCCATCGCCGGCCCGGCGGGCAATGGCGGCTGGTATCTTGGCCCGGTCACTTTGTCGCTTGCCGCTTCCGATACTGCGTCGGGCGTCGCCAGCCTCCTGCTCGATGGTTCGCCCTACAGCGGGGCCGCTACCATCGCCGACGAAGGCGCGACGACGCATCTTTATCAGGCGACGGATGTGGCCGGGAATGCGGCAAGCGGCTCGGCGACGATTCAGATTGACCTCACGCCGCCGACCGTCGCTTACTTGCTCTCCGGCACTATTGGCGACGACGGCTGGTATGTCTCGCCGGTGACGGCGACTCTGGCCGCCTCCGACTCGGCGTCTGGCATCGGCAGTCTGACTCTGGATGGTTCGGCCTACACCGGGCCGATAGCGATTTCGACTCAGGGCGACAGCCTTCATGCCTACGACGCAACTGACGTGGCAGGCAACACCAGTTCGAGTCAATCGTTCTCGCTGAAGATTGACACTATTCCGCCAACGTCGAGCTTAACTTCACATGGTGTCGGGCAAGCGGTGAGTGGAACTGTCACCCTCTCCGGCTCGGCATCTGATGCAACCAGTGGGCTTGCCCGAGTCGACATCTCAATAGACAACGGCGCAACGTGGAACGCGGCGACGGTGAACGGCGGCCTGTGGAGTTACCTGCTGAACACAACCTCTTTGTCCGATAGCCCGCTGACTGTGTCCGTGCGCGCCCGCGATGTGGCGGGCAATGTTCAGCCGGATAGCGGGGCAGGCTCGACGTCGGTTGCCCTGCTGGTGGACAACACCGTGCCCGAGGCGGCTCTGTCTGCGCCGCCTTCATTCTGCCCATTGTGTGGCGAGACGGCGGCGCTGACTTATTCTGTGGGCGATGCGACGAGCGGCATTGCCAGTTGGACGCTGACCGTCGCAGGCGGGCCAACCCTGGCCAGCGGTTCGTCTCCGGCCTCGGCGTCGTTCGCCTGGGACGGGGCCGGGTTGGCGGCTGGCCCATACACCGTCCGCCTGACGGCTACAGACACGGCGGGCAACACTGTCGAACGAAGCGAAACCATCGCCATCACCTTGCCCGGCTCGCCCGTCGCTTCCATTGAACTGGCGTGTTCCCTGCCCGGCGACGACGGCTGGTGCAAAGCGCCGGTGACCGTTATCTTGCGCGGCCAGGTGAATGGCATTTCCATCGTCCGCCTGAATTATCTTTATGAGGACGACCTGAAGATTGCGAACGGCGGCACGTTTTCGTTCGACGAAGGGCGGCCAGGCGAACACGTCGTCAGGCTGACGGCGACCGACTCGCTGGGCCGGGTGTCACCGCAGGTGGCTGGCGCGTTCAAAGTGGACGGCGCGCCGCCGTCCATCGTCTTCAACGGCGGAACAGACTCGGCGCTGGCCATTGAAATCGCCGACGCGACATCTGGTGTGGCGCGCTGGGCAGTGCAGGTTTTTGACGAAAGCGGCCAATCCGTGTTCTGGCGAGAGGGGAGCGGAGAGTTGAAGAACCTTTCGAGCTGGTCAGCGCCCGCAGATGGAACGTATTACCTGAGCGTCTTTGCCCGTGACGCCGCGGGGCACGAGATCAGCTTGGAACATGTTCCGTTTTCCGTCGACGTCCCGGCGGCGGTGGAAGTGGTGCGGGATGTGCTCTTGCTGTTGTTACCCCACACCCCAACGCCTACTGCAATAGCTTCTTCGCCAACACCACATCCGACGGCGACTCGCCCTACGCCAACACCCACGCGCGAAGCGACCGCCATTGCCGCCGTCCAGCCTCCAAGCGTGCCTGTCGCCCCGGCTCTCGTGCCTGTCATCGGCGTCGTCTTTCATGATGTGAATGGCGATGGTGTGCAGAACGCCGGTGAAGCGGGTCTTGGCAATGTGACGATTGAGATTGTGGCCGGGGGTGAAACGACGAGCCTCGTTACCGACTCTACTGGCGCCTATCACTTGATGCTGCCAGGCGGTGGGCGCTATCGCCTGAGAGTAGTTGCGCCAGGTGCGACCTGGTTTGCCACGACATCGTCTGAGCAAACGCTCCTCCTGGACAGGGTCGGAGGGCAGGGGACGGCGATCCCGTTCGGCCTCAACCGGCGAGAGGTGGCGCTGACAGTAACTCTTTTGGTGTTGTTAGCGGCAGTGCTGGCCTGGCTGGCTTCGGCAGCGTTCGATCGTCGCCCGGCCGCTCTGCATTCACTGGCTGGCGAGCTACAAATGTTGACTCAGTCGCGCCTGCAAGGCGACGGCATAGCCGGCTGGCGAAGACGGTGGGGGCAATGAGATGGTTTCTTCACATAGCAAAGGTAGTCGTGCTCTCTGTTGCCTTCGCTCAGGCGATGTTTGTCGAACATCACGTAATTCGCACTTTCCCCCTGCCCATCGCGATGGCGATGGTGGCGGCGACGGCGACGACGACGGCTTTCTTACTTTTGCTGGTGGCGGGGTTTCATCAAATAGCGATCATCATGTTTTTACCCGTCGTCGCCGTGACCAGCGTTCTCTGGGGAATGCCTGCCGCCTTGCTGTTGCCCGGCATGTTGGCGATCAGTGGTCTGTGGCACGCCGAGGACGACAGCCCTCGTAAGCAGAGGAAGCGCTGACCCGGGCCTATTCTTGAATCTTCGAAAGGAAATCTTCCATGTTCACTCCAACCGACATCTTTCTTGTCATCTGTCTCGTCATCGCCCTGGGCGCGCTTGGGGCAATGATCACAATCGGCAACGAGCGCGTGCGGCGAGCAACCCTGCAAGTGCGTGACGTGGCCCGGCACTACGCCCTGGCCGACCTCGCTATGCGACGTGAGCAGGCCCGTGCCGCATTCACCTTCGCCACGCCCGCCGACGGCTTGCGGACGCTGAACCAAATTGCCCTCGACGTCACCGGCGAGCGGCAAGACAATACCCAAATGAGCGTCATTGCCGGATCGATTCCGGCAATCACGGCGCGAGGCAAAGACGAGAGCGAAATCATCTTCACGCCCTCCGCCGACGCTTACCTGAACGCCAACCCCGACAAGCGCCGCCGTGTACAACGGCTCTGCCCCATTGACGGACTGGTGTCCGGCCCGTTTGTCGTCGAAGAGTTGAGCGCCCTGGCGCAACATCTTGGCCTGTCAGCTCTGCCCCGCACCGAGCAGTGGAGTCTGATCGTCTTGTCGCAACCGCGTTTTGAGTATCCGAGAGTCGTGCGGCGGCTGTCGGGCTTCTTGTCGCGGCGCTAATTTTCGTGGCATGAGTCTACTGAACAAACCAGTGATTGAGCTGGCCGTTGCATTGTGGCTGGCTGTGTGCGGGTGGTTAGATGCCCGCACCGGTCGGGTGCCAAACTGGCTGACGAATCCATTGATGGTGGTGGCTGTCGTCGCGGCCACCACCTCAGTTCCGGCCTTCGGGTTTCTTCTTGTAGTGGCCGCATTCTCGATCGGGTTGTGGAAATCGGGCCAGGGCGTGGGTGGCGCGGATGCTAAAGTGCTGATTGCCCTAGCCGGGCTGTGGCCGGATGGGTGCATCGCCGCCACTCTGTCCCTGGCCCTCTTTGGCCTGGCCCGCGCCGTTTGGAGCAAGTGGCGGCCTATGCCGCCGACGTTTCCGGCGGTGGCGGTGATGGCGTGCGGGGTTTGCTTTTCTGGGTCGATACTCTATATCGCGAAACTGTTGATGTAGTGACGCAGTTTAGGGCATGTCAGACTGCCAGATTTTGTGAAGTTATGCTCTCGCGTGCAAGCGGAAATAGATGGTCAACCAGGAATATCAATGATGCCTGTTGTTCTGTGTTTATGAATTCGTTCAGTTGAGAAGCGTGACAATGTACTGTATGCGAACAGTACATTCGCCTATGTACTTGTGTCAAATTACCTATTTACTTTATCTGACCAAGAAGAGTAAAAAGATTAATCGGGGAACACCAGCGCTCAATTTAGACGCTAACTGCAAGTGTAGGGTCTCAAGGCACAGCCGGTATTAGCGCAAACGGCCTGGCACAAGCCGCAAGCCATATTGGATGGCTGCCATGTTGCCTTCAGACCCTGCATTCACTGCTATCTCTTTGCTGGTAGTTATCTCACTGCTGGTTTCTTCAGCAGGGTCAGCGCCGTTGGTTGAGGCCGCCCTCTGTAACCCGGATTTTACTTCGGCCAGTATTGGGAATACGGCACATCTACCCGCCCAGGTTTACACCCCACTCCCTCTCCAAACTCTCGCCGCCCCACCTCCCACACCAACCGACTACGATATCCTCCACCACGGCTCACCTTCTGTCCCTTGGACAACCTTTGCCGGATTGGGTGTGAATGTGGTCTTCAGCAGCTTTGCCTGGCAGGAACACGATTTGAGCGTCCCCGGGCGCGGCCTTGGCTTTGCGTTTCTTCACGTTTACAACTCAGCCAATGCTGATAGTGGCTCAATCGGGCTGGGCTGGTCTCATTTCTACGATCAGAAGCTTGCTGTCGAGTCGCCCTCTTCAATCCTGATTCGTATGGGCGATGGGCGGCTGGATCGTTACACTCCCTCTGGCTCTACCTGGACACCACCAACCGGAATCTTCAATACGCTGACCGACAGCGCGGACGGCACATACACTCTCAAACTCAAAGACCAGACCCGATACACCTTTAGCTGGAATGGCTAAGTTGCTTTTAGCATCAGCAGCCTGCATCAAGGATGACAGGTCAACAATTTACTAAAGCTAGTACCCCAAGAGGGAGGATAGCATGAAACCGACAACCCGCAAATTGGTGAATGTTCTAGCGAACAGCCTCGTCATTCTGTCAATCCTCCTTAGCAATATCTTATCTGGCTCTATCGTAGGACAACCTGCTCGCGCCCCAAGCGGACCGCCTACAACCAACCCGCCTGTTTCGCTAGTGCCGGCGACGGAAGATGCTCCGGCAACGGCAGTCGCCGCCGCGCCAACAGGAACAATTGGCGCAACGCCCGATACCTTGTCAGCGACCAAACTTCCCACCCTGCTGCCAACTCTCCAATCAGACTTACCAATTGCAAACGCCCGGACACCTGGCCCGACTGAGATTCAATCTGCTGAGACACCAGCAGGCCTGCCGACTAGCACCAGTGCGCCGCAGAGCATCACAAGCACTCCTCAGCCAACGAACCCACCCCCTATATTCGATGGAAAAATCTCTCCTGCAACAGGCGGCATCGTCACTTCGCCCGATGGTCAGGTTACGGTTATCTTTGCCCCTGGTGCAGTAGAAGCCGCGGCCATAGGCCATTACACTTACACGAGGCCCCGCAATCTGCCGCCCAGTTTGCGGCTGGCCGGGGCGTTGGCTTTTAACGTGACGGTGCAAAGCGAGGCCGATGGCACGCTCTTCCCCTACTTCCCGGCACTAGTTACCACCACCACCTACCATGACCCGGAGTTGAACGTTGACCGGGCGGTTTACGACGCCCAGCCGCGCGTGAAAGTCATGATTCAATTTTCACGGGCTGGCGTGGCCGGGTTACAAGAAAAATTCTTGAGCCTATACCGGCAAGACCCGGAGACAAGCACTTGGCATACGGTGCCGACGGTGATTGACACCGTTCGCCATACTACCTACTCTGAGATCGAATACGGCGGCCACTATGCGTTGCTGGGCTGGCCTGACGTGTCTGCCACCGCCGCAACAAAGCACGGCGGTTACAAAAACGCTCGTATCTTATTTGCCGCCTTGCCGCCTGCATCACAGAAAGTAGTCGTGCTCAATCCCGATCATGGTGGGCCCGATCCCCACGTGGCGGGGTGTGGGGGAAGAGTGACTTCTCCTCCAGATAAAGCCGCCTGCGAGAAAACCTACAATCTAATAGTTGCACAGCAAGTGAGTGTCCTCTTAGGGCGGTGTGGCGGCATTCAAGTCATAATGACCCGCACTGATAATGAAACCACGGTCTCGCGTGAGATGCGGACGGACATAATCAATAGCAACAACCCTGATGCGGCAGTGACATTGGCTTTCAATGTCACCAACGGCATCATGACGGACACTACCGGCACTGGGAGTGGTATCGAGCAATGGGTGAATTTCGACAAGCCCGGCGATATGGCGTTTGGCGAGCAAATGAATAAGCGGGTTAGCGAATTTGCTCCTCTACCAATACGCACGCCTGGGGTTAAAAATGCTGCCAACAATCCCGGCGGTCCGATCTATGTTGCTCTTCACGTCACTCCGCTCTTCACGCACGCCGAGTTAGCCTTCATGGACAACATCTATGACCGGACGATTATGGATGACCCAGCAGGCATGGGAGCTATCGCCAATGGGGTAACGGTGGCCATCATTGATCAATTGGGCGGCATCAGCGTTTGCACCAACCCCGACTTCCAACTGCCCGATCCGCTCTCGGCAGCAGACCGCGCTCGCTTATACGACTTGGCCTATCAGAACTGGATGCGCTACCGCGGCGACCCGGTTAACACTTCCACTGGCAATCACGTCCAGCAATTCACCGATCTTCAGATTCCGGGGGTGGGCGGTTTCGATTTCGCCCTCCAGCGCACTTACAACAGCCTCGACCTTTTTGATCTTGAAGGATGGCAGGGTGTGTTCGGAAAAGGTTGGGCGTCGTTACTGGATATGCATTTGCGCCTGGCGAACGACGGCAGTATAGACGTTCGCCGCCCCGACGGGCAGGGCATCTATTTTGTGACCGAAGGCGATGGCTACGCGCCGGGGCAAGATGGGGTCTTCGACACTCTCGCGCGCAACGGCCCCGACTTCATGTTGAGGACGCCCGATCAACTCTTCTATCATTTCAAGCTTTTCGGCTTTCGCGGACTCTTGATGGCTGTCAACGACCGTCACGGCAATACGATCACTTTTGAGCGCGACGACGATGGGCATGTGACACGCATCATTGACTCGGCAGGCCGTGAATACAACCTGACTTATGAGGGGGAACACATTGCTTCTATCACTGACCTGGCCGAGCGCACGATTCGTTACGAATACAACGCCGATGGCGATTTGATCCGCGTCACGGATGCTAATCAGGGGGTGTATCAGTTCGAGTACGCCGATCATCGCATGACAAAACTGACTGACCCCGTAGGTATCCTCTACCTGCAGAACATTTATGACACTGAGGGGCGGGTCGTCGAACAGATTGATGCTGGCAGCAGTCACGACCATTTCAATTATGACACGGATGGGCAGACCCTCTTCGCCGATAACCTGAGCAATCCAACCATTGATAAATATGACGATCTCTCCCGTGTGACCGAGACTCAGGATGGCCTGCCCCAGATAGAGAAACTTGTCTACGACGACGATTACAACGTTACTACTTACACCGACAAGCGCGGCAACACTTGGACATCCACCTACGACGATCGGGGCAATCTGCTCACCCTTACCGACCCGTTAAGCCATACTACCACCCATACCTATAACGCTACCAACGACCTGACAAGCATCACCGACCCCGGCGGGCCAGGCGATGCGCCGCGTACTACCACATTCGTTTATGATGGCGATGGCAATTTGATCCTTATCGAGCGACCCGACAGCACAAAGATCCGCGCAGAATACGACTCGCATGGCCAGATGGTGAAGTTGATCGATCCTAACCAACATCCCACCATCTTTACTTTTGACGCCCAGGGCAATTTGATCAAGGTCACCGACTCCATTCCTAATCAAACTCAGTACGGATACGACGCGGTGGGCCGCCGGACGAGCATGACGGATGCCAACGGCCACACGGTCAGCTTCCAACACGACGGCAACGACAACGTCACCCGCATCACCGACCCCAAAGGCCAGAGTGTTACTTTCACCTACGATCTCAACGATAACCTAAAGCAGATGGTTGACCGCCGGGGCGGCGTGACCAAGTACGAATACGATGTAAATCTAAAACTCATCGCCGAAACCGATCCCGAGGGCCATCGGACGACCTATGGCTACGACGCGATGTACAATCGCACCAGCATGACTGATCCGCGCGGCAATGTAACCACGTATCGTTATGATGCCATCTATCAACTGATTGAGGTCGAGGACGCTCTACATGGCCGCACTCGCTTCGTCTACGACCCGAATGGCAATGTCGTTCGTCTGAGTGACGCCCTCACTCAGACGACGGTATTTGAATACGACGCGCTGAACCGGCTCACCAAGCAGACTGACATTCTGAGCGGGATCACGAGTTTCGAGTACGACGCGGTCGGGCGGCTCACACTGATGACCAACCCGCGCAGCGCAAAGACGAAGTATACCTACGATTTGTTGGATCGCCTCACGCTCCTGCGCGACCCGCTGGATGGCAAGTGGCAGTTCGGCTACGACGCCGTCGGGAACGTCATCAGCGCGACCGACGCCAATAATAATACTGCCACGTCATTCTACGACACCGCCAACCGCCTGATCAAACACGTAGACGCGGACAGCAAACCCACTCTCTTCTTTTATGATGGCGTGGGGAACACAAAGAAGGTCGTTGATGCGCTCAATAATACAACGCTCTACAACTACGATGCCAACGATAACCTGGAGAGGATTACGGATTCGCTGACTGGCGTGACGGCGATGGCACATGACGCCGAAGATAACTTGGCGGCGCTCACCGACGCCAACGGCCACACCACACTCTTTGACCATGACTTGGATGGGTTGCTCACAAAAGTCACCGAGGGCGGGGGGCAGATAACGACTTATCGCTACGACGCGGCGCATAATCTGGTCTCGTACACCAACGCCAGGAACAATACCTGGACGTATGCCTATGACGAGCTCAATCGCCGGATCAGCCAAACGGATCCGCTCGATCAGATCGCCAGATACGAATACGACCCTCTCAGCCGGATGATCCGTATCACTAATGAGAGAAATATTGTGACGCGCCAGGACTATGACGGGCTTGGCCGTTTGGTCGCCGCCGTCCAAAACTACGTGCAGGGCGGCCCCAGCGACGCGCAAACCAACGTCGCCACCCGCTATGTTTACGATGCGGTAGGCAACCTGACCAACGTCACCGATGCCAATAGCCGCGCCTCTCATTTTGAATACGACCTCAATGACCGGCTGACCCAGTTCACCGCCAATGGCGGGCAGGTGAGGAAGTATGACTATGACCCGGTAGGCAACCTGGTCAAGTACACCAATGCCAGAGGCAATATCTGGCTATATGGCTACGACGCCCTCAACCGCCGAATCAACGAAACCGACCCGCTCAGCCACACCACCAGGTATGAATACGACGCACTCAGCCGGATGACGGGTATAACAGACGGCAACACCAACACGACCCGCCAAGAGTATGACGCGCTTGGCCGCCTGGCGGCCGTTATCCAGAACTATCGGCCCGGCGGCCCCACCGACCAGCAAACGAATGTCACCACGCGCTACACTTACGACGCGGTAGGAAATCTGAAGACCAGCACGGACGCCAAGGGCGCAAAGACAAGTTTCGATTACGATGAGGTGGATCGCCTGACGCAAAAGATTGACTCGTTGACCGGCGTCTGGAAGTACGAGTACGATGCCGTTGGCAATTTGACGGCCTTCACCAACCCGCGCAACGCCCGGACGGAATACACTTACGATGCTTTGGATCGCCCTACGCTCATGCGCGACGCCTTGAGCGGCGAGCGGAAGGCCGACTACGACGCGGTCGGAAATATCACTAGCGTGACCGATGCGAATCAGCATCACACGACATTGCACTACGACGCTCTTGATCGCCTGACTGAGCGGATAGACGCGGCAAGTCACTCGACGTTCTTCGCGTATGACGGCGTGGGCAACACGATCGGGGTCACTGATGAGCTTAACCGCCTGACCCGCTACACCTACGATGCCAACGATAACCTGATCACCGTCACCGATGTGCTGGATGGCGTGACGGCGATGGCGTATGACGCCGAGGATAACCTGACAGCATTCACCGACGCCAACGGTCACACGGCTCGTTTCACCTACAACGCCGACGACCTGCTTGTCGAATCCGCCCGGTTTGGCGGGCAGACCAGGCATTATGGCTACGACGCCGCCCATAACCTGATCTCATACACTAACGCCAGAGGCAACACTTGGAAATATACCTACGATCCCCTCAACCGGCGGCTTAGTGAAATCGATCCCGGCAGCCATATCACTCGGCATGGCTACGACGCCTTGGGCCAGACAACCAGCATGACGGACGGGAACGGCAATCCGACGCGTCAAGAATACGATGCGCTAGGCCGTATGACCGCCGTCATCCAAGACTATCAACCCGGCGGCCCGGGCGACCCTCAGACCAATGTGACGACCCGCTACACTTACGACGCCGTGGGCAACCAGACGGCCATGATTGATGCCAATGGTAACCAGACCACCTTTGAGTACGATCTACTGGATCGCCAGACGCAGAAGATCGATTCGTTGGGCGGCATCTGGCAATATGAGTATGACGCGGTCGGCAACCTGAAGACCGAAACTAACCCGCGCAACGCTCAAACCAAATATACCTACGATGAGTTGGATCGCCTCACCCTTAAGCGCGACGCCTTGGGCGGCGAATGGGGGACCGGCTACGACGCTATCGGAAACATCACTAGCACGATAGATGCGAACAGCCATCGGGTATTACTGCGTTATGACGACCTTAACCGGCTCGTTGAGCGGTTAGACGCTGGCGGTCATCCCACGTCGTTCGAGTATGACCACGTGGGCAATATCACGGCGGTCACCGATGCGCTCAGCCGCGTAACGCGCTACGGGTATGACGCTAATTACAATTTGGAGACCATCACCGATACGCTGGGGGGCGTGACGACGATGGCGCACGACGCGGAAGACAACCTGACAGCGTTCACCGACGCCAACGACCATGCTTCGCATTTTGACTACAACGCCGACGACCTGCTCGTCAAGTTCACCGAGGCCGGGGGACAGGAAACGGGCTACCAGTACGACGCGGCCCACAACCTGACCGTCCGAACCAACGCTAAGGGCAACACCTGGGCCTACACCTATGATCCCCTCAATCGCCGGATCAGCGAAAAAGACCCGCTCAACCACGTCACCACTTACGGCTACGACGCGCTGGGCCAGACAATTCGCCTCACGGATGCGAACGGCGTCAAGACCCGCTACGATTATGACGCGCTCAGCCGCTTGATCGCCGTCGTCCAAAACGAGCAACCCGGCAGCCCCGGCGACCAGCAGACCAACGTGACCACACGTTACGCCTACGACGCCGTGGACAACCTGACGAAGATCACCGACGCCAACGGCGAAAAGACGACGTTCGACTACGATCTGCTCGACCGCCTGACGGAGGAAGTCAACCCCCTGCATCACCGATGGCAGTACGAGCATGATGCCGTCGGCAATCTGACGGTGCGCACCGACGCCAACGGCGATGTCACGCGCTATACCTACAACGCCGACGATCTGTTGACGCGGATTGACTATCCTGACGACACGGGGATCGGATTGGGCTACGATAAGGTTCACAACCAGACGGAGATGACCGACTCGCTGGGCGTGACCCACAACGAGTACGACGCGCTGAATCGGTTGACAGCCAGCACCAATCACATTGGCCAGCGAGTGGGCTACACCTACGACCCGGTGGGCAACCGCACTAGCCTGACCTATCCCGACGGGCGAAAGGTGACTTACGACTATGACGGGACGAATTTCGTCAAGCGGGTGACTGACCCCGAGGGCAATATCTTCGACGTGACCCGTGACGCTACCCACAACGCCACCAAAGTGCAAAACCCCAACGACACGGTGGCGCGCTACGATTTCGACGCCGCCGAGCGTTTAGTGAGCGTCCAAAACCACCGAAACAGCGGCGAGGTGATCAGCACATTCGCTTACACCCTCGACGCCGTTGGCAACCGTACCCGGACAGCGGCCCAATACGGTTCGGGCCAGCCAAGCCAGGTAACCACCGACTACGGCTACGACCCGCTCTACCGCCTCATTCACTCCGAAGACAGCCAGGGGCATTTCACCGATTACACGTTCGACGCGGTGGGCAACCGCCTGAGCCAGACGACCAACTTTGACCCGGTGACCGGGTTGAAGAACGACGTTCTCACTACGACTTACGATTACGACGCCGCGAACGAATTGATCGCTGTTCTGCGCGAGGTGACGCCGAGTGGCGTCCCCGACCTCCCCGGCCAAACCGCCCAGGTCCTGCACGCCTTTATCCACGAGACGGAAGCCCAAAGCGGCAAACACATCGAAGAGGCCACGGCGACGGGTCTGCTAGATCAGGCGAAGGCGCTGGCCGCCGATTTGGAGGGCGACGCCCCGCCGGACGCGGAGGCAGTGGCGGCTGACTTGGCGGCGTTGCAGGCCGCGGTGGAGGCGGCGGGCGCGGAAGGGCGCATTGACAACGCCGGCATCGTCAACAGCCTGCTGGTCAAACTGCGCGATGCGGGCAAGACCAACCAGGGCGGCGGGGGCAAGGGGGTGGCGGTGACGCTGTACGATTACGACCGCAACGGCAATCGGGTCGCCCGCAGTCTCCGCGACAAAGGGCTAAACGATGTGCGTGGCTGGTCGAGAACGGACTACGGCTACGATTTCGAGAACCGCCTGAGTCAGGTGCAGAATTCTCGCGCCCCCGACCACGGCAACAAGGAACCCGGCGACGAAACCTTGCTGACCTACGATGGCTACGGGCGGCTCTTCCGCCGCCTGCACGACCAACGTGCTTCGACTTCGCTCAACACCGGCGGCGGGCAGAAGTGGGTGGATTCCGTCTACGACGGGCTTGACCCCATCGCCGAATACGAGGAGCCGGGCGCGCACTATTCCAACTACTACCGCGGCCTGGGGCGCATCCTGAGCATGCAACCCATTCAAGGCGGCAGCGCGGGCAACATCCTCCATTACTACCACTACGACGGACTGGGCAGTGTGACGGCGATGACTCAGGACCCGGGGCAGAGCGAGCACGACTACCGCTACAGCGACTACGGCATCATCCTGGGCAACAACGGCCACGCCGCCGACGCCAGCAACTTCACCGACCCGCACAACCACTTCACTTACACCGGCCAGGAGTGGGATGAAGAGCTATCGCTCTACCACTTCTACGCCCGTGAGTACGAGCCGGAGACGGGGGTGTGGGTGCAACCGGATCCGTATCGAGGGCAGTTGGAAATGCCGATGACACTGCATCGGTATGAGTATGTAGGCGGGAATCCAATCAGATACAGCGACAAAGATGGTTACTTCCTTAACGTTCTCGCAGGTGCGGCCGGCGGCGCAATTTTCGGTGGGGGAGCAAATGCTGTTATCCAGTATGCAACTACTGGCAAAGTTGACTGGAACGAGGTTAAGGCTTCAGCAGTTGGAGGTGCTGTTTCTGGAGCCCTTTGTTTAGGAACACTCGTCGGTTGCGCTATTGGTGGAGCCGCAGGTGGTGCTACCACTCAGATTGCAAAGGATCTTCTCAACAACAATTGGGACGTTCAAAAAATCCAATGGGGGGAGGTTGGCATGCAGGCTACTATTGGCACAGCACCTGGGATTGCTTCAAAATTTATAAGCGGGGGGATATGGAAAGAGGCATTTGGTGGAACCAAAGCCAATTTATTCAGTGACGCTTGGTGGCTGGGTAACAAAATGCCAGCTATTCGGCCAGTTATCACGGGCAATCTTTTCAGGCAGGTGTTCAGCTTGCGAAACCTACTTTGGGCAGGAAGAGAAGTGACAGAATCGTTAATCGACGAATCATTGCAGAAAAGAATAGGCGAAAATAGAGAGTGGTTTTCTAGCCGCAATAACACAGCACCACCCTCAGAGTTAGTATGTTACCAACAACCGTTAGGGTGTTATAACAATCGGCCGCCTATGTGCTACTCTGAGACGCCAATGTGTTATGCGAACAATCATGGGTCAGCAGAAGAAATGTATGGAAGAACAAATGAAATCACAAATCTAGTGAATAGCTATATACGAAAAGGGAAATCCTATTACTTGCAAATGCCGTTTACTTCGCCACCGACTCCGACCTTGACCTCATTGCCGACCCTCACACCCTCAGATGAGTGGGTAACTGTCAACCCTGAACCTAATCCTTCTCGAGCCCCTGCTAATGGGATAAGGGATTTTCATTGGGGGCCTATTGATTTTAGAGACTTTATCTATGTTTATCGTATCCCGAAGGTTAAGAACGCCGGGGATGTAAACCAATGTAGGATCCAAAGGCCAGGAAGAACCGAATGGAAAGCTTGCACTGACCTCGGTAATAACACCCCGGAAGATAGAAAGGTGTATGTGCAGCACGTAGATGGTTCAGGTGTAGAGAAAGGCGACTTCCTTGAGATGCGTCTCCAAAGCAGAGAAAAACCTTTAGTTCAATACAACAAGAGGTACCTCTCAAAATAGAAGTGTTCCCATCGAACCTTCCCGCAGGCTCGGAGCCCGCTGAGGACGTTGAGTCAGTGGCCTCAGTGAGCGTCAGTGCTTCAGCGGCTTTGGAGGAAGAAGAAGACGGATTTTGGGAATTTAGGCGTGTCGTCCATTTTGACAGTTTATACGTCGTGATGTATTATTCACGGCATGAATAGTAGTTATTCTCCACCAGAAACATATCACCCGCGCTGGCTCACCCCGGCCCTGCAAGCCGCCAGCCATGATCATGCGGTCATCGTCCTGACGGGCGCGCGGCAGGTTGGCAAGAGCACCCTCCTGCTCAATGCCGAGCCGTTTCGCGAGTGGCGGTTTCACAGCCTGGACGATTTCAATACCTTGCGTCAGGCGCGCGAAAGCCCGGCGGGATTGTGGGCAGGGACGAACCGGGTCGTTCTCGACGAAGTGCAAAAAGCGCCGGAACTGTTGCCCGCCGTCAAACAGGCGGTGGATCGCAACCCGCAACGAGTCCGCTTTGTGCTCTCTGGTTCGGCCAATTTGCTGTTGATGAAGCAGGTCAGCGAGAGCCTGGCCGGCCGGGCCGTATATTTCGTGCTCGATCCGATGACGCTGGGTGAAGTTCACCACGGCCAACCCACTGACCTGATCTCTCGCGCACTGGCGGGTGAATGGCCTGCTGAAAGCGCTCTGCCTGCTACCCCGCCTGATGCAATATTAGACCTTTTGCGTGGGCTGATGCCGCCATTGCTCACCCTGGAGACTCCTCAATCGTGGGTGCGCTGGTGGGATGGGTACGTCGCCACTTATCTGGAACGCGACCTTCGGCCCGTGTCGCAAATCGACGCCCTCCTTGATTTCCGGCGACTAATGGAATTGGCAGCGTTGCGTTCCGGGCAATTGCTCAATCAATCCGAACTGGCCAGAGATGCTCAACTGTCACAGTCGACGGCGCATCGTTACCTAAACATTCTCGAAGCCACGCACATGTTTGAGCGCCTGCCTGCCTTCACCGTCAGCCGCACTACCCGCCTCCTCAAATCGCCGAAGGCATTCTGGAACGACAGCGGGCTGGCAATTTTTCTTTCGGGCTACTACGAAGAAAATGATCTGCGCGGAGCACGGGAGTTAGGCGCATATTTCGAGACCTTCATCTACCACCATTTGCGCGCCTTGACCCGATTGATGACGCCGCCCGGCCGGCTGTACTTTTGGCGCACCCGAACCGGCGCTGAAGTTGACTTCGTCGTCGAGCACGGCCGGCGCCTACTGGCTGTCGAAGTCAAACGCACCGCGCAACCAGGGTATGCCGACACCGCCGGACTGCGTGCCTTTCTGGCCGACCACCCCAAAGCCGCAGGGGGTTTGCTTCTACACGGCGGACGCGACATCTACTACGTGGATAAAAATATTGTCGCCGCTCCATGGACGGTACTGACAGGTTAAATGCGTCCGTCAGATAATTGACAACTCACCAGATAAGCGTATAATGCAAGTTAGATAGGCGCACTTCTTCGAGAAGTGCGCCTGTCGCCGTTTAAGTCACTTTTCAAAAAGGAGAGACCGATGGTTGCAAAACTTTGGCAAGATGCAGTCCGTTTCTGGAACGACGACCGGGGCGACATGTCCCAGCAGGCGATCATGATCCTGGTGATGGTCGTCATCGTCGGCGCGGTGTTGTTCAAGCTCGGCGAGGCCATCGCCGGGGTGTTCAACAACACCACCGACATGCTTGGGCAACGATGACGGCCCTGCTTCGCTTTCTGCGTGACGAGCGGGGCGAGATGACCGAGATGGCCGTCGGCCTGCCGGTGTTGCTGTTGGTGGCGCTGGGGATGCTCAACCTCATCATCGCCGGGTACGCCGGCATGAACGCCCAGAGTGCCGCCGTCTATGGCGCGCGGCGCGGATCGGTGACGCAGGTCAACCAGATTGGAGCCGCCATTCAAGCGGCTATCCAGTCGCTCGACGCCGCGCCGGTCGGCGACTACCGGGTGCAGGCCTCCGGCGGCGGAGCGCGTGGCAGTGCCATCCGGGTGGCGGTGGATTGGTCGGTGCCAAATTTCTTCGGCGGACTGGCCAGAATGTTCGGAGCGCCCATGACCAACACGATTGACGGTTCGGAGATGGCGGTCTTCCGGGTGGAGGGTTGGTGATGACAAAGTATTCAGCCATCAGCGCCCAGCCATCGGCAAGACCTGGCGAACAAGGGGCGACGCTAGCCTTTCTGGCCATCATCTTCGCCACCATCTTTCTGCCGCTCATGGCTATTGCCGCGGACTTGCCAAGACTCATCTGGCTGCGGAGCCAGATGCAGGCGGCGGCTGACGCGGCGGCAGAGGCCGGAGCTGTCTACGGCGTGGACGTGGACTACTGGCAATCCACCGGGAACCTGCGTCACTCGCCGGGCGCGGTGAACGCCTGGGCGCATCGCGTCTTCGCCGAGCAGGTAGCCAATGCCAACCTGCGGCAGTACACGCCGACTCTCACGGGAGTTTCAGTGCAGGCGGGCGACAACGCGGTCACGGTCATTGCCGAGGCCCAGATTCGGATTCTGATCCCCGCCATCACGCCGCCGATCACCATCCACGTCACTTCTACTTCGCAGTCGCGCATCGGAGCCAACCGTTGATGGACGCCCGCTACCGCCCCGGTTCGCCGGAACTCATTATCGACCCGGCAATCACCCGCGCCGTACCTTATGCCGTGATGGTGGCCGTTGGCATCGTGATGACCCTCCTCGCCCTAGTGGGGCGCGCCGCCACGCCGCGGGATGAAGTGCGGCTCATCGGCTGGCTCGATTGGCAGGCGCTGAAGGCCCAACGGCAATACGACGGCGAACTGTCGGCGTTGCGGCGTGACGTGGACGCGTTGGCGAAAGCACTTGAGCGTTATCCCGATCCGGTGGCGGCTTCCCTCCTCGCCGAGCGCATCGCCAACCGCCATCGCGCGGGTGTCCCGATGCTGGCCTCTCAACGTGAGGCGGCGCTGAAGGCCGCCGACTCGGTTCAACTCTGGGCGCAGTCGGGGGTGAGCCGGGAAGAGGCGGTTGCCGCAATCGAGGCGGCGGCAACGTTGCTGGAGGGGCGACCATGACCGGCGGCCTGGTCTTCGATCCGGTCGAGCGCGTCAACGCCGACCTGTTGAACACCGAGCGCAGTCTGCGACAAGCGGCCCAGTCCGAAGTCGTCGCCCTCCGCCGCTTGCTGATGCGGGTCTGCTATCACCTCGACGGTCGCACGTTGGAACAGGCGCAGGAGAAAAATCCCGCCGCGCCGGACTGCTGGACCTCGCGCGAGTGGGCGGCGTTTCTCGACGGGTTGGACCGCCGGTCGGCCAGGCCGGGCGACGGCTGGCGTGGTGGTGAGGCAGAAACATTACAGCGACAGAACACCGCCTTACAAAAAGAAGTGGATGAACTGCGCCGGTCATTGCTCGAAGCCCGACAGGCCCGCCCACCGCTGGCCGATACAATGCCAATCGAGCCGGCAAGACCTCAGACGGCCATCGTCGAGACTTCGACGGTTTCGGCCAGGAAGAAAGACAGCGGCGACAAGCCGAAAGGCAAACCCAAACATGCCCTTCGCCTCGACATTCCCTGGCCCGGCCACTGGCCTGAGAAACCGCCACTGCGCTTCGAGAAGCATTTCAAGCAATGGGAGCGCGAACGGCTGGTGCTCTGGGTGGTGGCGCAGGGCAAAGGCATTGCCATCGAAGCGCAGGAGATCGTCGCCAGCAAGATTCCCAGCGTCTCGAGCGGTGACAGCGGCTCCATCGAGCGGCTGTTCAAACGCTTGGTAGAAGGCAAGAGTTTGACAGGGACTCAAATGCGAGTCGAAAACATCGATCCGTTTGGCAGTTCGACCCTCAACGTCATGGGCCTGGGCGAAGTCGGGCGGGAAGTGTGCGGCGCGTTGAACTGGGACATCTGCGAGACCGAATACGAGCGCCTGTGCCGATTGCACGACGGCGCGGCGCAACCGGAACACACAGCCGCCATTCTCATCCTGCTCTGGCATGCCCGCCGCAACGGCTGGCGCGCCGAGCCGGTGCCGGATACGACCGGCAAAGCGAAGCCCGATGCCTTGCTCGAAAAAGATGGCGAGATTGTGTACGTCGAAGTTGAACTGGGCGAAGACAAGCCGCAAAAGTGGAAGAACGCCGCCGGACTGCAAGGCTTTGTCGCCGTGTTGGCCCGCGACGGCAAACGCCGGCTGATATTGGAGAGTGAAATCAAAGCCCTGAGCTTGAGCGGGCGGGCGACGGACATTGCCAGCCTGATCATGACCACGCCCGAGACGCCGCTCTTCGTCAGCCGCTGGTGAGTACATAGAGCACGAAACAAATTCCGCCCTGTGGCAAAACCGAGCGCGGCCTGTGGAGGTCGTGCTGAATGGGCAGGTTCGACTCCTGCCGGGCGATTTGTAGGGCTGCACCTTAACAACTGAAGACGCAAGCTGGCAATTTGCCGAAGGAGCGCCCTGTTCCTACCCGGCAGACGATTGCCGGCTATTGCACACAGGAGGTGCCATGAACATCACTTCACTCAAGACCCTGACCGGACTGACGCTGGCCGACCTGGCGGCCAAACTGGACGAAGAACTGCCGCCCGACGCTTACAAGGCCGTGCCGGGCGGCGCCGACCTCACCGACATTGACCCCAATCACATGAACCGTATCCTCAATGAAGTGTTCGGGCTGTGCGGGTTGGGCTGGGGCTATCACTACGACCCGGCCTCCATCGACCTGCGCAACGGCGAGAAACGCATCTTTGCCACTGTCGGAAATTTGAACTTCTGGTACACGCTGACCGATGAAACCGGGCCGCACCGGTTCGAGATTCAGGCCACCGGCGGTAACGACAACTCGGTGGCGCAGTACGCGATGAAGGGCGCTATCACCAACGCCATCGGCAACGCCGCCTCGAAGATCGGCTTTCAGGAGAGTGTGTATCTGGGCAAGCGCGATCATCGCACGGTTGCCAAGCGCAAACTCGTCCCGCCGCCGGCCAAGCCGTCCACGCCGGCGGCTTCGTCAAACGGCAATGGTAACGGGAACGGCGCTTCGCCCGCTCCGGCGACACCCGCCGACGATGATCCCGGATCGCACGTCATCCACGTCGGGGCGGCCAAAGGCAAAACGCTGCGCGAAGTGTCCATCGAGAAAGTGGTGTACTTCGCCGACCCGACTCGCTACGCGCGCGCCGACGAGAACGCCAAAGCCCTCGCCCTCGCCGCTGAGCGGTACGCGGCCAGCGCCGAGTTCACAGCCAAGAAGGTCAAGGCCAACTAGCGCCGGACTTGTGCAAGCGTCTTCCCGCGAACTTCGCGGTGCAAGCTGCGAACTTTGCGGCCCAAGCCCTGCGTTGAGGGCGGCTATCTCGCCGCCCTCACCTAACCGCCCGTCGGCAAGTGTTCGGCCTCCACAGGCCGCACCTCAGGTGGGTTCGACTCCCACCGGGCGGACTCGGGTGAAGCAAGATTCACTCGCCGCACTTTTACAACTCAATATAAATGATGATTAGCGGCCTCTGGCCGCTGTGCCGGACGGTTGTGGCAACACAACCCACCCGGCTTTATTAAGCATCTCAATGCAAACTCGGGCCGTCGCCTGCTAGCAACACGGCAGGCGGCGAGGCCCTTCTCACTTTTCTCTTCTTCAAGGAGCCATTGTCTATGAACACCTTACCCGCCGACCTGCCGACAGCCATAAAAGAGTCACCTGCTACTGCCCCTCACTTGCATCCAACTTCAAGCCGCTCTCGCACTGAAAACGTCCACCTCAACGAAACGACGGTGTCCGGCGTCGTGAAAAAAGTCGTCTTCCAAAATGGCGACGTGCTGTTCCGGCTGGCGCAACCGCTCGAAACCGAGCGAGAGAACATTCTCTCCGTCAGGATTCCGGGCGGCCAGATTGACGGCGCTCTCGTCAGCCTCGGCCCGGGCGACCTGGTGCGGGTGAGCGGTTATCTGGCTGACGCACCTCAACGTATGTCGCTCTCGTCGATTCTAGAGAAATTGCGATTGCCCGACCGCATCCAACCGGGCGACGAAGGACTCCTGGTCGGGCACATCACTACCCAGCTGGTGGCTCAGGCCTTTGAACGATTAGACGTCGGCCAACCTTTTACCAACACCGTCCAGTTGGGCGGCGTGATTCACAAGTTCTACGCCGCCAAGGCCGACACTATTATCCGGCTCGACATTTATGACCGGCATACGCGGGTGGTGGAACACAATGCCCGTGTCGGCCTCCCTCACCGGCAGGCGCATCATGTGTCCCTGCGGCTCGTCGGCGGCAAGTCTGCCGATGGGCACAAACCAAGTTTGAAGACTAAAGGGCAGGTTCTGGCGACGGGGGAATTGCGCCAGTATCTTTACTCTGAGTCGCTCAAGAAGATCCTGATGCGAACCCGGCAGTTCAACCGCATCCTGGACGGCGACGATGAGCGGTTCATCACCCTCGAGACGTTTTACGTAGTCGTCCAGTCGGCAGTTTATCCGGATGTGTTCATCAATCCGCTTTCGGGAAAATAACTGCGTGGCGAAAGGCCCAGAACGTACTTCTTCGGCTTGCCTTTGCGGCCCGGCCCATTGCCGATAACGAATGGCCCGGCCGCGGATAGTTCCACCATTCGAGAAACCGGGTTTGATTTACTGCCCGTAGTCCGTAAAATCTATCTTCAGAGTATTATACTTGGGCGATACATTTTGCGGCTCTCACGACCCCGTTCGAACAAAATTCGAACAGCCGAACCATCCGTTCTTCAACAATTTCGCCACCCTGTCCAATAACAGAGTTTGTGCTATTATAGTGAAAACTCTGTTGTTGAGCACACTCTGAAGGCAGCCCTGCTATGAAATTCGTCGATCGTCGGCGCGAATTGAAACAACTGGATGACTTTTACCACCACCCACGAGCCGGGTTGCTCATTGTCTACGGCCGCCGCCGGGTGGGCAAGACCAGCCTACTGTCTCATTGGTTGGATCAGATCGTGGCTCAATCTAAACTGCCAGCCAACACCTCTCTATTCTGGACGGCAACCACCCAAGGCATTCAATATCAACTGCGTGATTTCTCTCAAGCGGTGATCCGCCTCGATCCACGATTGCCGGCGCCACCCGCCCCAGACTATTCCTTCCCAACCTGGGATGCCGCTTTTGGCTATTTGGCCGACCTGGCCGCCATGCATTCGGCGAAATCGCCATTTGTCGCGGTCATTGATGAGTTCACCTATTTGGTGCAAAGTGATCCCGGCATCGTCGGCCTGCTCCAACGAGTCTGGGATCATCAGCTCTCGCGCACGCCCAATCTTCGCTTGGTGCTCAGCGGGTCGTTGGTGGGCATCATGGAAAAGAAGGTGTTGTCGGCCCAATCGCCGCTCTATGGTCGGGCCACCTCACTGCTCAGACTCAATCCGCTCCCGTTCGGGACCCTGGCCGAACTTTTTCCTGCCTGGTCTTCTGCTGAACGCGTCGCCTTGTACTCAGTCTGCGGCGGCGTCCCTTCTTACCTGGCCCTGTTTGATGGCACCGCGAGCTTCACCCGCGGGTTGCGGGCGGGCGCGCTGGCTCCGGGCAGCCTGATGTTCAGCGACGCCGCCTTGCTGTTGAACGAACGCCTGACAGACCCGTTCGTCTATTCTTCGGTGCTTGGCTCGATTGCCAGTGGCTACCATATCTGGACCGAGATTGCCAAAATGGCCGGCGTCCCTGAGACAAATTTGGGGCATTACCTGGACACCCTCCAGGCCCTCGGCTTGGTGGAGCGCCGTAGCCCGGTTCTGGCCGGGGCCAACACCCGGCGGGGCCGGTATCACGTTCGGGATCCATTCCTGCGGTTCTATTACCGGTTCCTCCTTCCACACCGGACCGCCATTGAGCGCGGCGAACTGGCGCGAGTCACTGAAACGATTGCCAGTGACTTGCGGGCCTTTATTGGCGCTTATGTGTTTGAAGAATTATGCCGGGAATGGGTATTCTATGAAGCCGACCGGGGCGGGCTGGGATTTCTGCCAGAAGAAGTCGGAAGTTTCTGGGCGCAACAACGCGGACAATCCGTTCAGCTGGATGTTGTCGCGGCCAGCCGCCGTAGCAAACAACTATTGATTGGCGAGGCGAAATGGGGAGATAAACCGGTGGCCCGAGAAGTTTTGACGGATTTGGTCACGCGCAGTCAACGGATGCCGCAAGTTCCGGAAGGGTGGCAGACACACTACGTGCTATTTGCCCGCGCCGGTTTCACCGACGCCACCCGAGAAGCGGCGCGGACGCTGAATGCCCGGCTGGTGGACCTGTCAGAGTTGGAACAAGGCCTGCGCGCCTCGGCTGAACCCTGACGCTTTGCTCTGCACCACCAGGGCGGGGCAGAAACGTGATTCCGCCATCGCTCAACACCTTGATGTTTTGCAACTCGCCCGCTGTTGCCCTAAACAACTCGTCCTTGAGCAAACAGGCTATGGCTATACCCCAAATCTGGTTTACAGCTGATCATCACTTCGGCCATACGAACATCATTCGTTACTGCGCCCGCCCATTCGGCTCAGTGGGCGAGATGGATACTGCCCTTATTCGGAACTGGAATGAGTTCGTCGGCGCAGAGGATGTCGTCTATCACCTGGGCGATTTCACACTCGGCGATGTTGGACGGTTGATAGCCATGGTGGTCAACTTGAACGGGCGCATCCACCTTTTGCCCGGCAGTCACGATGGCCGGTGGCTGAAGGACTTTCACCCTGAAATCCCCAGCCGTTCGGGGCACTTCGTGAAACTCTTGCCGCCACTCGTTTCACTCGAGTTTCCCGAACGCAGCACGGGCCGCTACCCGCTCGTCGTGGTGCTGTGCCACTACGCCATGCGCGTCTGGGATCGCGCCCACTATGGTGCATGGCATCTTTATGGCCACAGTCACGGTCGCCTGCCGCCACAGGGCCGATCGCTCGACGTGGGTGTGGACTGTCACAACTTTTACCCCATCAACATTGATGCCATTGCCGAGCGCATGCCGCCAATGGAGTCAACTCCTGATGAAAGCGAGCCGTAAATGGCAATGCCACCTGATAATCAAACGGCGACTTCGATTGTGTCGTCGGGGGATGTTGGGTAGTGTCCCTGTATAGGGCAGGTATGTTTTTTTGTGCGCGAAAGGCCTTGAAAACAAGCAGTTTCGCAAGCGCCAAAAGGCTACCTGCCCGTTATAGGGACACCACCCTCACTCCGACTTCACCGACAAAGCACGACGAGCTGCCGCTGGCCACCATTGTCTATGGACAAGCATGGATGACGTTGACGCGGCGCTCAGGTGCGAGGGATGGCGATCAGCTTCCTAATTCCCGATCCAGCCGGGCGAGATCGACCAGAAGCGCTTGATGCGCCCTGGCTAAGGTTTGGGCGGCAGGAGTAAAACCAGCGCGACTGAAGAACGCATAGTGAGCTGACCAACTGCGCCCTGCCTCAGGCAGGGCTTGAAGCAACAACGGCGCTTTCTTTTCTATCAGCTCGCTCACTACCTTGCGGGCCACTTTGTCGGTTCCCCATTTGCATTCGCCCAACAAGATAGACTTGGCCTGCCAATTCACCGCCACCACATCTACCTGAACACCCTTACTCCAATGGCTGCCGACCTGCTGGGCTTCAAAGGGCAGGCGGTTCTGAAGGCTGGCCGAGCGCACCCAGGACCGACAGAGTTCCTCATAAGTCGTCGCGCCGACAAAAGCCCGCAACTGCTCTTGGATGCCCGGCAGCACCGTCGCCGGGCGATAACCGACCTCATCACGCAAGGGAGCGATAAAGCGGAAATAGAATCGCAGGAAGGGATCGATGAGATGATAACGCCCCAGCCGGCTGGCCTGGCGCTTGCCAGGCGGGATCGTCACCGGCAGTCGTCGCTCGACAAACCTCAATTCCTGCAAGCGTACCAGGTAGGCCGAGAGATGGGCTTTGCCAACCAGCGCCGCATTGGCAATCTCGTCAACGGTGTGCGCGCCCAGGCCAATGGCTTGCAAAATGGCACGGTAAACGCGGGGTTCATGAACCTCGTCGTAAAGCAGAAGTTCCGGTTCGGCCACAAACATACTGCCTGGAGCCAAGATCACGTCCCGGATGTTATCTGCCAGCGAGGCTCGAGAATTGAGGCGCTCCAAGTACGCAGGGATCCCGCCCACAATGGCATAGGCCGCAACTCGCTGGTCCGCTTGCCAGCCACGCAGGAACTGACGTAGGGCGGCAAACTCCAAGGGTTGCAGATGCCACTGGCCAGTGAACCGGCCAAACAACGGCGAGCCACGTGCCAGGAGCGTTTCCATCGTGTGGACGTGCGAGCCGCTGAGGATCAGAGTCAGATGAGAATGTTTGGAGAGGTGATCCCAGGCGTGTTGTAAGGCCGAGAGAAATGCCGGGTCAGAGTCAGCCGCGTAGGTGACTTCGTCAAGAATCAGAATCTGCTTTCGCTCGCCGAGGATTGAGGCAAAAGCCTGCCACAAATCGGCCCAGGACTCGAACGTGGCCGCCTGGGTGAGCGGCACCCCCAACATTCGGGCAAAGAGTTTGCGCCGTTGCAAAGGCGCCGGCTCACGCTCGGCAGCCCAGTATAGAGTTGGCAGTCCCGTCGTCTCAGCCCAATGCCGCGCCAGGACGGTTTTGCCAACCCGTCTGCGCCCGTAGAGCAGAACCATCTGCGCCGGAGTCGGGTGAGTCCTGGCCAGCACCGAATTCAAAAAAGCCATTTCCTCATCGCGATTGACGAACATAAAAATTCCCCTTGCCCCAAAATAAGCCACATCTGGATTAGTATAATCCAGGTGTGGCTTATTTTCAACACAGCGGCTGGTGCCGAGTGCCCGTCAAAGTTTTGGGAGCAGAAGAGAGAGGAGTAAGATAGGGGCACGTTGCGCGTCCGACAGCCCATACCCCTTTTGGAGGCTCCATGAAACGAACCGACTTCGACCGTGCCTGGCGGGAACTGAGTGAAGAAG
>JACPWC010000030.1 GCA_016197225.1 Chloroflexota bacterium | reverse complement strand
ATATCCACAGCCCCTACGACGACGATGGTATCCACCCAATCTCCCGCAAGGGAACAAATTGCACCTTAGCCCAAGCCCTTTTTGTGTCTTGACAAAGGGGGCCACTATAACTTGCTTTAGTAACGATTGCGGTTTGGCTTCCGGTGGTCTGAGTAGCACTAGTATTGGACGCAGCGTCACCTTTAAGAGTTGGCGGTGGGTTTAGCATTCCACAAGCAGCAGCCAATAGACAGAAAACAATTTTAAAGATGAGCGAAAATGTGCGCATGTATGGATTTTAGCATGAAGTCAAAACAAGACTCTCTAAGCGCTCTGATGGAGGAAACTAAATGCGCTACCGCACCTTCGGCAGAACCAACTGGCAAGTCAGCGACATCGGCTACGGCATGTGGGGCATGGGCGGCTGGACGGGGTCGGACGACGACGAGTCCAGGCAGTCACTCCATCGCGCCGTCGAACTCGGCTGTAATTTCTTCGACACGGCCTGGGCTTACGGCCAGGGCCACAGCGAAAAACTGCTCGGCCAGCTTGTCCGCGCCCACCCGGACAAGCGGCTGTACACCGCCACCAAAATTCCGCCCAAGAATTTGAAGTGGCCCGCCCGCCGCGAGTATTCGCTCGATGACACCTTCCCGCCCGATCACATCCGGCGCTACACTGAAGCCAGCCTGAAGAATTTGGGGCTGGAGAGCGTTGACCTGATTCAGTTCCACGTTTGGGATGATAGCTGGGCCGACGATGAGCGCTGGCAGAAGGCGATGGCCGATTTGAAGCGTGAGGGCCTGATCCGGGCCGTCGGTATCAGCCTCAACCGCTGGGAACCGGAGAACGCCATCCGCGCTTTGCGAACCGGCCTGGTTGATGCGGTGCAGGTGATCTACAACATCTTCGATCAGAATCCCGAAGATGAACTTTTCCCGGTTTGTCGTGAACTCAATATTGCCGTCATCGCCCGCGTGCCGTTCGACGAAGGCACGCTGACCGGCACGCTGACGCGCAATAGCAAATGGCCGGAAGGCGACTGGCGCAACGGTTATTTCAACGCGGAGAACTTGAAGGCCAGCCTCGAGCGAGTTGAAGCCTTGCGCCTGCTAGTTCCAAACGATATGACAATGTCAGAGATGGCCTTGCGCTTCATCCTCGCCAACCCGGACGTGAGCACTATTATTCCTGGCATGAGGAAACTCAAGCATGTGGACTTAAACCTCGCCGCCAGCGAGGCCGGACCGCTCGATCCGGCGCTAGTTGAAAAGTTGCGGCCTCATCGCTGGGTGCGGCGGCCAACCGGCTGGTCGCAATAGTCACCTGCCTCAAAAAAACAGTCGCTCCTGCCGGTTGCCCGGCAAGAGCGACTATTAGTTTCCCTCAACGTCAGGGACGATTTGGAAGGGCAAGCTTACTTGGTGACGACGGTGACCACCACCGTGTAAGCCGCAGAACCGCTTGGCGACGCCACCGTGATCAGATAATCCTGAGTCGCGGGCAATGTCCCCGTCCACTTCCGGTCTTCATTCTCCAGCCGCTTGAGCGGTTGGCCGTCCGTCACGCCTTGTACCGCAAAGTTGGCCTTCTTATCCTTCGAGATGATCTCCACCGTCATCTGCTGGCCCTTGAGGGCGCGAAGCACGTACTGGTTGCGAGCCGGGGCTGTCACTGTCCCCTCCACCGAGCCGGAGATTGCGCCCTTGACGAAAGAGATGCGTTGCGGTGCCGGTGTGGCCGTCGCGGTCGGGGCCGGCGTGGCGTTGCTCGAGGCCGGGATGCACAGAACCTGACCGACGTAAATCTTGTTGGCGTTGGTAATGTTGTTCGCTTTGGCGATCTTGTCCCAGGTCATGTTGTACTTTCGCCCGATGAGGTAGAGAGTCTCACCGCGTTTGACTGTGTGCTGGGCCTGGCAACTGGCCGCGGAAGCAGAGGCAAAGGTGAAGGCCAGGCTACTGAACAGAATCATCAGCGCCAGCGACAGCAGAATCGCTTTCTGGCCCAGGCCGGCCAGTCGGCGGGTGTTGAAATAGTGTAAAGCTTGCATGATAGAACTCCTTTATTGATAATAAGTTAGTATTGCAACGGTGAACCGGATTGAACGCGACCGAAGAGGCGCAACCGGGCGATTCGCCAGCGGGCGCACAATTTGCCGGACTCCGACACCAGCGATTTTCAGCTTTGGTTCAAGGGGTGATCGGGCAGATTAAGTGACGGGTAGTGCGTCGAACGAGTAAGCGTTCTTGGGTGTTCATCTGTTGCGCTGGTTAGACGAAACGATGGTTGTGTTGGTTCCCAACAGTTCATCAGATGTTCGCATTCAGCAGACTGTTGTATCGGCAGGCGCGCTTGTATTACACAACCTGCCCCTGACCAAAGCACCAGTGCTCGCGGCCTTGCCGTAACCCGGCTTCGTTCAACGCTGAGCGTTGCTGGCCTACATTGCGCTTCCGGCTCAGGCGGCTAGTGCGCCTCAGCGGAAGTCTTCCATGTGTCCAGACCGACGCGGTTTCCGAAACCGCGTCGGTCTCGTATTTCCGCCGCGCTGTGCTAGCGGAATGACTCAAGCAAGTCGAACAATTCCCCTGCCGTCAGACTTTCCAGAATATGCCCCTCGCCGGGAAGAACTTTAAGCGTCACCTTCCCGCCGAGTTGCGTCAACGTTTTCTCCGTGTCCTGCATTGCCTCCAACCAGCCAGTATCCTCGCCGCCCACAAACATGGCCACCGGAATGTTCACCAGCGACGATAGCTTCTGTTGATCGGCCTCGGTTTGCGGGAAGCCGGGCAGGACGAGGAGCGACTTGAATAGTTCCGGGTTGTTGCCAATGATGCGGAACGCGCTCAGGCCGCCATTGCTGATCCCGGCCAGATGATATTGGCCGCCTTCGGGTTTGTAGGTCCTGGCCGTCTCTGCCAAAAACTCCGGAATGAGGCGCTCCGACCCGCTGAAGAACAGCACGCCGCCCGGCGCGGCCGGACTGAGCACAACCCAGCCGCGATTGATGCCCTCAGCCCAATAACGATCCAGCAACGCTTGAACCAGGTCTTTGCCTTGCCCGCCGGGCGGCAGGGCCAGCAGGATGGGATATTCCTTTTGCGAGTCAAAATTGTCGGGCAGGGCGATGGCATATTCCATCTTCGTGCCATCGGCTGAAGCGAATGTCTCAAAATGGATCGATCCGGTTGATGGCGTCGCGGCCTCAGCCGTGATGCCTGGTTCAGATGAAGGCGTGTTAGTGGCCGCCACAGATGTATTCGACGGTGAAGCCGCCGCGGCGGGGTTGGGCGTTGGTTGGCTGGTCGGCGATGGACTGCCAGCGCAGGCTGTCAGGATCAAGCCAATGAGACTCAGCCATAATATTGTGTTTTTCATTCGCGCTCCATGAACTGGCGCTCGCTCTCGGTCAGAGGCTGAGGTCGGCGCTCACGACGCTCTGCTCGCTGCGGGCGCGGCCCACCCGCCGACCAAAGCCCAACACGTCCACCCGGGCCAGGGCAAAAACGGCGGCGGCCAGACCGAGGGCTTCCAGCCCGAAGATCAGGCCATAGCTCAGGCCAAGTGAATTAGTGAGGGCGAGCAGAACGTCTCGCAGGATGCCGCCGAGGCCGATCCCAATTCCCCGCGAGAGGAGAACGCAGATCGTCCACAAGCCGAGGTAGGTTCCAGCTTCGGAGTCAGAGGTCATGGCGATCAACAGGCTGAAGCCGCCGAAGGTGTACAGGCCGAAGCCAATGCCGAAAATGACCAGGGCAATTTGCAAGACCCGCACCTGCGCGCCGAAGGCTGAGGCGGCCAGGACGATCATGCCAACCGACATGAGGCCCAGGCCGATCTGCGTGATCCGGACTTGCGCCTCAGGCGGGCGGCGGCGAAACCAGATGGCGCTGCCGATCAAAAAGATCACCGTGGCCGTTTGCCAGTAGGCCGAGTAGCGCGTGGTTTGCTCGATGTCCTGCTTGAGCACTTGCGCGCCGAACGGCTCCAGGATGGCGTCTTGCGCCCAGGCCGCCAGCGTTGCCAGGGCCAGAAACACAAAGAATCGTTGCGTGTCCGGGTCGCGCCAAATTTTGCGAAACGTGACCCCGAAGCTGAACGCTTGCCGCGCAGTCTCGCGGCGGGGCGTCGAGTGCCGTTGCTCCATCCCGGCCACAGCAAAGAACCAGAAGAAGGCGCTGATGCCCATAGTCGTCAGCGTCACTGCCCAAAAGGTTGCCAGGCTGTAGTGACTCATGGCTCGCCCCAGGCCGATGGCGGCGATGGGGAACATGACAATAAGCGCCGTCTCCATCATGCTGATGGCAACTCCCTGCCGTTGCCGGGGAACCGAGTCTCGCACCAGCGCCAGGAACGGACTGCCGGAAAGCAGGGTGCCGGTGCCATACATGACAAAGCACAAAATGGCGACGAGCCAGCCGGCCACGTCGCCGCGATCCATAGCAAAGCGCGAGAGGCTTAATGGCAACAGCGGGTACGAGAGGACAACTAACAATCGTCCAGCCCAAATGTAGGGCGTGCGATGGAGACCCAGCCAGGGGCGGGTGTCTGACCAGTATCCGGCCCAGAGGCCCAGCGGGGCAATGAGATATCGCAGAGCAATCAGCAAACCGACCGGCGTCGCGCTCAAGCCCAGTTCGTTGATCATGATCCGGTTCCAGATGCTGGTCACTAGAATGTCGCCCAGGGCCGAGCCGATTTGAAATGTGGCCAGGCGCAGCAGGCGCGTCAGGCGAAAATTGATCTCGGCAGGCCGGGATGTGTTGGCAGTAGTATTGGTGGTTGTAGAATTCATGGGTGGGTGACAGTATTCTACCCGGTTTGAATACGATTGGCACAGATTGCTTTGTCGGATAAAATCAGGCCATGCCCGTGCAACCCGGCCAGACCCTTGCTTCCCGCTATCGCATTGACGCTCAAATCGGTAAGGGCGGCACGGCCACCGTTTACCGGGGCTACGATCCGGCCATGGATCGAGTCGTGGCGATCAAAGTCTTTCCGGATGACGCGGTGACTGGCGAGGAAGCGGCCCGCCAGTTCGCCACCGAGCTTCGGGTGATCGGCCAGCTTGAACACCCCCACATCCTGCCCATTTACGATTGCGGCCATCATGGCCGTATTCCCTTCATCGTCATGCGCTATGCAGATCGCGGTTCGCTGGCCGGCGAAATGGAGCAGGGGCGGCTTCCCCTGGATCGCGTCCTCGATCTGGCCGATCAGATCGCGCGTGGCCTGAGCTATGCCCATCAGCGAGGCATGATCCATCGCGACATCAAACCGCAGAACATTCTGGTGGAAGCCAGCGGCGACGTTTACATTGGCGACTTTAGCCTGGCGGTGTTGCTGACCTCGTCACAGGCCTTCGACGCCCAGACTACGACCGGCACGGCTTATTACATGTCGCCGGAGCAGTGCAAGGGCGCGCTCGTGGATGTGCGTTCCGATATTTACTCGCTGGGCGCAATGCTCTACGAAATGTGCACCGGCCACCGCCCGCACGAAGGCCCGAACTGGGCCGAGATTGTGGTGAAGGTTCTCAGTGAAGACCCGCCGCTCCCGCGCACCTACAACCCTGATTTGCTCGAACACACTCAGGATGTGATTTTGAAGGCGATGGCCCGCAACCCTGAAGAACGCTTTGCCACCGCGCTCGAATTGTCTGCCGCCCTCCGTGACTCCCTCCACAGCGATTAAAACCGTTCAGCTTTTCATCACCTGTATCCTCGACGCCCTGTATCCAGAAATTGGCGAGGCCGCAGTGACGGTGCTGGAGCGGCTCGGGCTGAGGGTGGAGTTTCCGGCGGCTCAAACGTGTTGCGGCCAGCCCGGCTACAATGCCGGGTATCGCGCCGAGGCGCGCTGGGTGGCTTTACACTTCCTCGACGTGTTTGCCGAAACGGACGGCCCCATCGTCACCCCGTCCGGTTCGTGCGCGGCGATGATCAAACATGGCTACCCCGACTTGTTCGCCGACGACCCGCTGAACCTGCTCAGAGCCAAAGCGGTTGCCGCCCGCACCTTTGAATTCTCACAATACCTTGTTCGCCAGCTTGGCGTGACCGACGTCGGCGCTCGCCACGACGGGGTTTTGACTTATCATCCCTCATGCCACCTTTTGCGCGGCCTGAACGAGCGCGAAGCGCCGCTCACTCTGCTCCGGCACGTTCGCGGCGCAACGTTGGTGGAATTGCCCGGCGCGGAAGAATGCTGCGGCTTCGGCGGGCTGTTCTCGGTGAAGATGGCCGACGTTTCGAGTGAGATTCTGGCGCGCAAGATGAGCAATCTTGGCGTCAGTGCCGCGCCGCTGGCCGTGACCTGCGACGCGGGTTGCCTGACTCATATTAACGGCGGCTTGCACCGGGCGGGTGTATCGCAAAGGGTTATTCATCTGGCGGAGATACTGGCGAAACAGTAGGCGGTAAGCAGTTGGCAGTGTTCTGCCACTGGCTTCCGCTGACTGCCTTCGATCCACTGGCATGTCTTTCTCCTCTCGGATTACTACCGCTCTGGCGGATTCCAACCTGCAGGTCGCCCTCGACGGCAACTTTGAGCGTTCGCGCACCCAGCGCATGAATGCCATGGCCGCTTTGCCCAACGCAGACTTGGTGCGCGACCGGGCGCGGGCGATTCGGATCGAAGCCCTGAGCCGCCTCGACACGTACCTGCTCCAACTGGAAGCGGCGGTGCAGGCCAGGGGCGGCGTCGTTCACTGGGCCGCCACCGCCGCCGACGCCAACCGTATTGTATTAGAGATTGTCCAACGTAAGGGCGACGTTACGTCGCCCCTTGTCGCCAAATCCAAGTCAATGGTCAGCGAAGAGATTGGGTTGAACGCGGCTTTGGAGAAGGCCGGCCTGCGAGTGGTTGAAACGGATCTCGGTGAATACATTGTGCAGTTGCGAGGCGAACGCCCGTCACACATCGTCGCCACAGCCATTCACCTGAGGCGCTCGGATGTGGCAACCCTGTTTGAAAAGCACCTCGGCCTGCCCCGCACCGATGACATCCCGACCCTGACCGCCGCCGCCCGCAAAGCCTTGCGCGAAGTCTTCGTCAAGGCCGACATTGGCATCTCCGGCGTGAACTTTGGCGTGGCCGAGAGCGGCACGCTCTGCCTCGTCACCAACGAAGGCAACGGGCGGCTGTGCACCACCCTGCCCAAAGTTCACATTGCCCTCATGGGCATTGAACGTGTCGTGCCTACGCTGGCCGATCTCGAAATCATGTTGCGCGTTCTGGCCCGCTCAGCCACCGGCCAAAAAATAACCGGCTACACCAACCTGCTCACCGGCCCGCGCCGTCGAAGAGACGAACCTGACGGCCCGGACGAACTGCATCTCATTCTGGTAGACAATGGCCGCTCGCGCGTGCTGGGCAGTGAA
The DNA here is from genome assembly GCA_016197225.1 of Chloroflexota bacterium. Classification (NCBI taxonomy): domain Bacteria; kingdom Bacillati; phylum Chloroflexota; species Chloroflexota bacterium. Next base: position 23,139 of record JACPWC010000030.1, on the reverse strand, counting down.
CTGGCGGAGTCGCTCTTGTGCATTCGTTGCGGCGCGTGCCTCAACATCTGCCCGGTCTATCGTGAGATCGGCGGGCATGCTTACGACGCGGTTTATCCAGGGCCAATCGGGGCCGTCGTCGCCCCCGCGCTCGGCGGCTTCACCGAGTTTGGCGAGCTGGCGGGCGCATCAAGCTTGTGCGGTGCGTGCCAGGAAGTCTGCCCGGTTCGTATTGACATCCCGACGATGTTGTTGAAAGTGCGATCAGCGCACGTTGAAGAGACGGGCGGCGATGCTGCCTGGCTCGGCCCGGCCATGAAGCTTTGGTCTTTTGCGATGCGGTCACTGCCGGGCTATCGCCTCTCGCTCTGGCTTGGGCGGCTGGGGACTCGCTTGTTAGCCCGAAACGGCTGGGTGCGAAGACTCCCCGGCCCGCCCGGCGGCTGGACGCAGTCGCGTGATTTTCCGGCGTTGGCGAGGAAGTCGTTTAGAGCCAGGTTTGTGGAACGACAGACGACAGACGACAGACGACAGACGATGGACGACAAACGTAAAACGTAAAACGTCATGCGTGACTCAATTCTTTCCAACATCCGCCAATCGCTGAACAAGGCGAAGGGCTTGCCCCAATTCTTCAATCCTCCGATTCTCCCCGTTTCCACGCCTGTTGATCGCGAAACACTCATTGCCCAATTCGCCGCCGAGTGGCAAAAGCTGGGCGGGCGCTTTGAGCGAGTGAAGGCGGATGAAGCAGTGGCGCGAACGATTGCCTTGCTGACCGAGTCCGGTGTAAAACGGGTTCTGGCCTGGGAGGCCGACTCTCTGCCCCGACCGCTGGCTGACCTTCACGGGGCGCTCCGGCACGAAGGCTTTACGCTCGTAGACCAGATGATTTCGCGCGAAGAGGGGTTGAGACAGAAACAGGTTGAGGTGTTAGAGACGGCTGAAGCAGGACTCACGGGCGCAGTGGCGGCCATCGCTCAGGTGGGCGGAGTTGTCGTCAAATCCGGGGCGGGGCGGGGGCGGCTGGCTTCGCTTCTCGCGCCGCTTCACATCGTCTTCCTTGAGGCCGACCGGTTCCATCCAACTTTGGCCGATTGGTGGCCGAACCTTGATGTCGAAGCCAGCAACACCGTCGTCATCGCCGGGCCGAGCCGCACGTCTGATATTGAACGGGTGCTGACGCTGGGCGCGCACGGCCCGAAACAAGTCATTGCGATTTGCGTGGATTAACGTGTATACTTTGCCGAAACATGCAACCTGTTGTTGAAGCGCCCCCCACTTTTTTTTACCCCAACCGAATAGGCCGCGTGATTCTGGTGGCAATGGAATCGGCGATGGGCGCTGACCGATTCAGGGAAGTGCTGGCCACGGCCGGGCTGGAGCATTTGCAGAAATTGCCGCCCAACAACCTGGACAAGAAGTTTCCGTTTGAGTGGGTGTCGGCCCTGCAGGAGAGCACCGAGAAGGTTTATGGCGAGCGGGCCGGGCGGGCGCTGAACACGCGGGTGGGGCGGTTGTGTTTTAGCAACGGCCTCAACGAGTTCGAGCCGGTGCTGGGCATTGGCGACCTGCCTCTGCGAATCATGCCGCTGGGCATGAAGTTTCGCGTGGGCCTGGAAGTGTTCGCCCGCGTCTTCAACCAGTTCAGCGATCAGGTGGTTAACCTGGCCGACGCCACCGATCAGTTTTTGTGGGTCATCGAACGCAACCCGGTCTGCTGGGGAAGACACACGACCGAGCCGTGTTGCCATTTAGCTATCGGCATTTTGGAAGAGGCCATCTTCTGGGGCACGGGCGGGCGGCGTTACCGGGTGGAAGAGACGGAGTGTATCGCCGTCGGCGCGCAAAGTTGCGTCTTCAGGATTGATAAACAGCCTTTGGAATAAAGCCACGACCTGTCAGGTCTTTACGAAACCCCTCATAACTGACTTGAAAATGTAGAGCGAGTTGTCAACTCGCTCTACAATCACCCCATTTTCATGTGTGGCGGTGAATGCAGTTCATGAAAACTGCTCAGGCCAGTCTTTCAGAACGCAGATAAACGCTGATACAACGCAGGTTTTCGCTGATCTCTTTTTGTTCGTATCCGCGTCCATCGGCGTTTTTTCTGCGAAATCTGCGTTCCGGTTTTTGCCCCTGAGCAGTTACACCCCCTCAAACAAATCCCTCTCCCTCAATCGCTGACCCGCCGGAACTTGCGGGTAGGCGCGCATGAACGAGTCGAACTGTCCCCTTAACCCCATCAACTTGAAAAAGATGGACAGCGGCCCCCGGCGCGGCGGCCCGCCGCCGAGTTGACTCTTATGGCACTCCGAGGCCTTGTTTCTCACCTCCGACAGTTCGCCCGTTACTTCAATTGAGGCGTGCGTGGGAAAGTCAACGTCGGTCAGACTTAACAAGTCAATGTCCTGATTGCGGCCAAACTTGCGCGGGTCGCGGCCAAACAGGGGCAGGACGCGGACGGCCAGCTTGAGAAAGCCCCGGCCAAAGATCGGGTAGTACAGTTTTTGTGGAAAGTGATCCGCCAGGCCTTCAGAATCGGGAAAGGCGTTCGGGTCTCTCATGCGCTCGAAGAACATCACCGTGGCTTTGTTGAGCATGATGTGATCGGGATGGCGGTAGCCGCCGATGGTGTCGTGGGTGAGCACAACCTGGGGCTTGAGTTTGCGGACGAAGTGGGCGATGCGGGCGGCCACGGCTTCCACCGGTTGGGCCGACAGCGCCTGTGGGTGGCGGTTGTCGTCCGAGCCGGCCATCCCTGAGTCACGAAAGCCCAGATGGTGAATCCCGGCCAGCCCCAATTCTTTGGCGGCGCAGGTCAGCTCCGCCCAGCGCATGTCGCCCACCGAGTCAAAGCCCTGCATGTGTTCGGCGTCCGCCGAGCCGATCTCGCCGCGCGTGCCGCACAAATAATGCACTGCGACTCCGGCGCGGGCGTATTTAGCCAGCGTGGCCCCCGGCCCGAAACTTTCGTCGTCGGGGTGGGCGAGAATGACAAGCATAACGCGATTTTGTTCCGTCATCAATTTACTCCTGAGATAATTTTGGCGGGGGCAAGTATAATCTACTCTATGCTCTGGCAACAGATTCGATCATTTCGTTTGCACCTGGCCATTTGTGCGGCGGCGGGGGCGTGGGCGCTTCCCACCTTCCTCGGCGCTCAACCCGGCCTCTGGCCGCCCGTCATCGCCTTCGTCCTCATTCTGGCCCTTTATCAATTCAACCGCCTGAGCGACAGGGTCGAAGATCGACTCAACGCGCCGCAAGAGTACGCTTCGTCGGTGGAAGGCAGGCGGCTGATTCAGGTGGTGGCGGTCGTTGGATTGATTTTGGCCTGGGGGCTGGCAACCTTAGGCGGTTTGATCGCCATGGCCATTGTGGCCGCCGTGTCGGTCGGCGTGTTTTACGGCCAGTCGTTTGGGGCGTGGCCCCGGCTCAAAGACCGCTGGTACCTCAAGAACATTTTGCCTGCCGGGGCGTGGGCGCTGGTGATGCTAGGCCTGGGCCTGGCCTTTGCCGGGGCGACGCCCACGCCCGCCGCCGCCTTCGTGTATTTCTACGTGACCGGCGCGGTGTGGATCGTGGATATGTTGAACGACTTGCGCGACATGTTGGGCGACCGGGCGCGGGGGAGCGTGACCGTGCCGCTGTGGCTGGGGCCGCAGGCGACGATTCGATTCGCGCAAGGTTTTAGTTTAGTCCTGGCGCTGGGCGCAGGCTTGATGACGGCGCTCAGCCTCCTGCCGCCGCTGGGCTGGCTGTTGGTTTATCACGGCCTCGCCCTCAGCATCTACGCGCACGTCTTCGGCAGTTCCGGCTACGTGCGCGACAGCCACACCCTGACGATTGCCAACGCTTTGCACTTGACGATTCTGGGGGTGGCGAGTTTGTTGTTGAGGTAACTACTCCTTCCCTCCCATCGAAATCCCAATCACATTAAACCCGGCATCCACGTAGTGAACTTCGCCCGTCACCCCAGCGGCCCAATCGGAGCAAAGGTAGAGGGCGGCGTTGCCCACGTCGTCAATGGTCACGTTGCGGCGCAGGGGGGCCATGTTCTTGAATTCGCCGTACATGGCTTTGAAGCTGGAGACTCCGGCGGCGGCCAGGGTGCGGATCGGCCCGGCGGAGATGGCGTTGACGCGAATGTTGTTCGGCCCCATGTCGGCGGCCAGGTAGCGCACCGAGGCTTCGAGCGCGGCTTTGGCCACGCCCATCACGTTGTAATGCTGGACGGCTTTCTCAGCGCCGTAGTAGGTCAGGGTGAGCATCGAGCCGCCAGGCTTCATGAGCGGCAGGGCGGCGCGGGCCATCGCCGTGAACGAGTAGCACGACACGTCGAGGGCCAGGTGGAAGCCGGCGCGGCTGGTATTGTAATAGGGGCCGTTTAGCTCGTCGCGGTTGGCAAAGGCCACGGCGTGAATCAAGATGTCAATCTGGCCGAAGGTTGCTTTGGCTTTCTCGAACAAGGCGGCGATGTCTTCGTCCTTCGTCACATCGCACGGCTCGACAAAGGTTGAGTCGACGGAGTCAGCCAGCGGCTTGACCCGCTTGTGCAACGTTTCGCCTGCATAACTGAAACCCAGAGTCGCGCCTTCGCGATGCAGGGCCTGGGCGATGCCCCAGGCAATTGAGTGATCGTTTGCCACGCCAAAAATCAATGCAGTCTTGCCGGTGAGTAGTCCCATAGCAGTCTCCATTTCAATAGAACGCAGATAGATGCTGATAGCACGCTGATGTTTGCTATTTTACCAACACTTGTCTCATTGTCTCATTGTTTCATTGTTCGTTGAGAAGTTCCAGGGCTTGCTCAGCCAGGGTTCGGGAGTGTTGCCGAGTCCCACACGGGGGGCGGCCACCACGTCCGAGTCGGGGACGGCGTTTCCGGCCTCGATAAACATATCCGAGTCGCGGGCGCAGAGATCGATCCCGTTCCAGCGTTTGTCAATGCCAAGCGCCTGCGCGATCTTGGCCGGGCCGTCGGTGAGGTGGTCGGCCCGGCCTCGCCGCCGCCGCATGGCCGCCGCGCCTTCCGTCGCCGCGATCCCGCGTAATAACACCGCCGCCGGGTAGCCGTTGCGTTCGGTGACGATGTTCATCATCCAGTGCATACCGTAAGTGAAATAGACGTAGAGATGGCCGGGCTGCCAGTACATCACCTCGGTGCGCGGGGTGCGCCCGACTTTCGCGTGGCAGGCCAGGTCTTCTTCGCCCACGTAAGCTTCCACTTCGGTGATGAGGCCTGAGAGCCGGCGGCCACGCTCGACCTTGACGAGTCGTTGCCCCAGCAATTCGCGGGCGACAACGAGAGTGGGGCGATTGAAAAAGGATCGGGGCAGGCGCGACATGCGAGAGATTTTAGCATGGGTGTGGTACGATCTCGCCGGACGACGGACGAACGACGATGGACGAAGCCGCCGCCTGCCGTCATTCGCTCATCGTCGTGCTGTTGCAAATTTTGTATCTTCTGAGGAGACCCGCCATGAAACTCCGCCCCGACACTGCTCTGACGTTTGACGATGTTCTGCTCGCGCCGCGCCGCTCCACGGTGGCCTCACGGCAGGCCGTCAACACTCGCTCGTGCTTCACCCGCCGCCTCGAAGTGGCGATCCCCATCATCTCGTCTAACATGGACACGGTGACCGAGGGGCCGATGGCAATTGCTATGGCCCGGTCTGGCGGCCTCGGCGTCATCCACCGTTTCATGACGATGGAGCGTCAGGCCGCCGAAGTTGAGCGGGTCAAACGCGCCGAAAGCTTCATAGTCGATCATCCCTACAGTTTGTCCGGCAACTCGACGGTGAAAGAAGCCCGAAGCGCAATGGAAACGCACGGCATCGGCGGCTTGATGGTGCTGGGTAAGAACGGCGAGCTAATCGGCCTGGTGTCCACGCGCGACCTGTTGTTTGAGCAAGATCAGGATCGCGTGGTGCGCGAGGTGATGACGCCGCGCGAAAAACTGATCACCGTCGGGGCGGGCGCCTCGCTGGAAGACGCCCGGTCTCTGTTGCACAGCCACCGCCTCGAAAAACTGCCGGTGGTAGACAACAACGGTCGCTTGCTGGGCCTGATCACCTCACAGGATATTGTGAAGACCGAACACTCGCCGGACGCCACCAAAGACGAGAAGGGCCGCCTGCGGGTGGCGGCGGCAGTGGGTGTGAAAGAAGCCGACCTGGAGCGGGCGACGGCCTGCGTCAACGCCGGCGCTGACGCGCTGGTGGTGGACATCGCCCACGGCCACTCCGACAGCGCCATCAACATGGTGAGAAAGTTGAAAGAGCGTTTCTCGAACATTGATGTGGTGGGCGGCAACGTGGCAACTGCCGAGGGTGTGCGCGATCTGGTTGAGGCGGGGGCCGATGCGGTGAAAGTGGGCGTGGGCGCAGGCTCGATCTGCATCACCCGGCTGGTCACCGGCTTTGGCGTGCCGCAACTCACGGCCATTGCCGAGTGCGCCGAAGCCGGGCAGGCGTTGAGCGTGCCTGTCATCGCCGATGGTGGCATTCGCAAAGGCGGCGACTTAACCAAAGCCCTGGCCGCCGGGGCCAGCACGGCCATGATCGGCAGTTTGCTGGCCGGAACAGACGAAAGCCCCGGCGCGCCGGTGGTGCGCGACGGGCGGCGCTTCAAAGTGGTGCGCGGCATGGCTTCGCTCACGGCCAACATCGAGCGCCGCGAAGTTGAACTGGGGCGCGAAGTGGATCCGGAAGACTGGGAGCGAGTCGTGCCGGAAGGCGTGGAGGCGGTTGTCCCGTTCCGGGGGCCGGTGCTGGATATTCTGCATCAACTGGTGGGCGGCTTGCGCTCCGGGCTAAGTTACGCCGGGGCGACGACGATCCCCGAACTGTGGCAGAACGCCGAGTTCATGCGCATCACTTCTGCCGGCAAGAGCGAGAGCGGGGCGCACGATGTGCAGGTATTGTAACGACTAAGAAATTGACGAATCAAAAGCAGGGGCGCGGTGATCGCGCCCCTGCTTGATTTAATCCGGGAAGTTTACTTCTTCGGGCAATTCACCACAAACTCAAAGCGGCTGATGTAAGTGGTTGCGCCGGACGTGAACACAATGTCGCCCGCCGTTGACGAGCCACAGGTTCCAATCACTTCAAACTCAATGTCGTTCCACTTCTCACTGCCCTCCGGCTTGACGTAGATGCCGGTGATGGGAATGGACTTGCGGATGCCGTTCTCCAACTGCTCCAGGGTGTAAGTGCCATTGCCGCCCTCAAACTCGACGACGAGAGTCATGATGCCCTGATTGGCGTTCGCCGGGTTGAGGCGGGTGCGCACGTGGGCGATCCAGCGGATAAGGAGCGGCTGGTTGAGTTTGACGACGTTGCCCGGCATGGTGATGGTCTTGACGGTGGTGACGACGTTGGCGTTGGGATTGTCGCTTAAACCGCCGCCCGTTGTGCCCTCGCCGCCGCCGCCGATGCCCTCGCCCGGCGTTGTCGTGCCGGTGGTGGTCGGCGTGGTGCTGGCCGGCACGCCCGGAAGGGTGGCCGCGATGAAGGGCGAATCGTAAGCGATGGGCACAAAGACGTTGTTGCCGGGGAAGATGCGCCCGCCATCGCCCAGGTGCGGGTTGAACTGCAACAGCTTGTTGGCGGTGGTGCTGAACATGGCGGCGATGGTGTGGATCGTGTCGCCTCTTTGAACGACGTAGCGATGCGGCCCGGCAGGGATGAGCAATTTCTGGCCGGCTGTCACCACCGAGTTCGACCGGAGACGGTTGGCTTGCAGAAGCGCCGTCTTGTCAATGTAAAGCTTGTTGAGGATGTCCTGCATGGACTCGCCTGGCTGGACGGTGTAAATGAAAGGGTTGACCAGACTCGGCGTTGCCCCTAGCGTGATCGGGATGCGGAGAGTTTCGCCGACGAAGATCAGGTCGGGCCGGGTGCGCAGGCCGTTGAGGTCAATCAGCCGCGAGGCGCTCACCCCGAATTTCTTGGAGATGGTCACCCAGGTGTCGCCCAGTTCGACGGTGTAGGTGATGGTTCCAGGGACGGCCACCACCGGGGTGGCGGTGGGGGTGGCCGCCGTTTGCGCCTGGGCCACGCCGTGTTGTGCAGGTGAGAACAGAATCAGGCCCAACAGGACTAATCCAATCGTCACCAATAAAGTTCGTGCTTTCATCAGAGCCTCCTCACAGAAAAGTGTCTGGCCGCATTTCAGACCTAAGGGTCTCGCGAAGCGGACCCTTAGGGTCTAGACCTTGTGTTTGCGGCAATCATGACAGTATTGTATTTGAGTTGAAATATCGCGCTAGTGGGGGTGGGTGGCAGGCCGGTTTCAGTTTTGTGGCGATTTCACAGCAGAAGGCTCGGACTTTTTTTCTGCGGCCTCGGCGGTAAATTTCAGGCCGGGCTAACCTGAAATCGAACATCACTCTCAACCATCTGCCGCAAACCTTCGGCCAGCGAGACGCGGGGGCGATAATTCAACATGGCTTCGGCTTTGGTCAGGTCGGCCTTCATGCGTGAGACGCCGCCGCTTTCGAGCGGGTTGTGAACAACGTCAATGGATTTGCCAATGACGTTGCCGATGACTCTCACCAACTCGTGGCCGCTTGTCTCCACGCCGCTGCCGACGTTGATCACCTGTCGGTCAATGCCGCCGGTGAAGGCCGCCGCCACGAGCGCGCTCACCACGTCGGTCACATAAACGTAGTCGCGAGTCTGACTGCCGTCGCTGGCCAGCACCACCGAGCCGCCGCCGAGGGCGCGTTTGAGAAAGCGGGGGATGACGGGCGAATGAGCCGCCGGCAATGGTTGGTCGGGGCCGTAAGCGTTGAAGACGCGCAGGATGACGGTTTCGATGCCCCACAACTTGCCGATGGTGCGGACGTAAGACTCGGCGGCCAGTTTGCTCACGGCGTAAGGCGAAGCCGGATCAGGGGTGAGGTCTTCGTGAAGCGGTTGGGTCCCATTCTCGCCATACACCGCGCCCGACGAGGCCAGCACCACCCGCCGCACGCCCACGTCGCGCATGGCTTCCATCACGCTCACCGTGCCGCCGACGTTGGTGGCATTGTACTCGCGTGGGTATAGCACCGACTCGGCCACCGAGACCCGCGCCGCCAGGTGATAGACGCACTGCACTTCCTGCAACAGAGTCCACAGCTTGGGGCGGTCATTCACATCGCCGCGAGTGAACAGCACCTTCGGGTTGAGCCGGGCCGGGTCGCCAGCCGAGAGGTCGTCAATCACATGAACTTCGTGGCCGTCATTGGCCAACCGGTTGGCCAGCGCCGAGCCAAGAAAGCCCGCGCCGCCCGTGACAAGAAATTTCATGACGACGATTATAACCCCGTAGGGCAAACCCTTGCGGGTGCGCGCGCAAAACTCGCCTTGCCTTGACATTCACGCCTCCAACCGATAACATTCACTTCAGCTAACTCTAACTCCCTGGAAGGAAACTCACTGTGGCTACAAAAAAAAATAAAAAAGTCCGCGTAGCGATTGTCGGCGTGGGCAATTGCGCTTCATCATTTGTGCAAGGCTTGCATTACTATCGCGACGCAAAGGAAAAGGACAGCGTGCCCGGCCTGATGCACGTCAACCTGGCCGGCTATCACATCCACGACGTGGAAATCTCCGCCGCCTTCGACGTGGTGGACACCAAAGTTGGCCTCGACGTGGCCGAAGCCATCTTTGCTTACCCCAACAACACCTACAAATTCAGCGACGTGCCCAAGCTGGGGGTGAAGGTCGAGCGCGGCATGACCCACGACGGCATTGGCAAGTACCTGGCCGAGAAGGTCAAGAAAGCGCCCGGCCCCACAGCCGACATTGTCAAGATTCTCAAGGATACCAAGACGGATGTTGTTGTCTCTTATTTGCCGGTCGGCTCGGAGATGGCGACCAAGTGGTACGTGGAGCAGGTGCTGGAAGCCGGTTGCGGCTTCGTCAACTGCATCCCGGTCTTCATCGCCTCGCAGGATTACTGGCGCAAACGGTTTGAAGAGCACGGCCTGCCCATCATCGGCGACGACATCAAGAGCCAGGTCGGGGCGACGATCACCCACCGCGTCCTCACCAACTTGTTCGTCGAGCGCGGCGTCCGCCTCGACCGGACGTATCAACTGAACTTCGGCGGCAACATGGACTTCTACAACATGCTGGAGCGCGACCGGCTGGAGTCCAAGAAGATTTCCAAGACCGGGGCCGTCACTTCGCAGCTGCCCTACAAGATGGAGCCGGACAATGTCCACGTCGGCCCGTCGGATTACGTGCCGTGGCTCACCGACCGCAAGTGGTGTTACATTCGCATGGAAGGCACGACCTTTGGCGACGTGCCCCTCAATGTGGAAGTGAAGCTGGAAGTGTGGGACTCGCCCAATTCGGCGGGGGTGGTGATTGACGCGGTGCGGTGCGCCAAGCTGGCCCTCGACCGGGGAATCGGCGGGGCGCTCTACAGCCCGTCATCCTACTTCATGAAGACGCCGCCTACTCAGTTCACCGACGACATGGCTCGCCAGCGGACGGAAGACTTTATCAGCGGCAAAGCCGAGAACTGATGGATACCACTAAAACGGTCAAGCCGCGCTCGCTCACCGACTGGCTTCGCGCTCGCTTCAAGTGGCTCACCGAACCGCTGGGCGCTTTTGCCGGGCGGCTGGGCGTTCACCCGAATGTGATCACCTTCGCCGGGTTGTTGGGCAACGTGGCCGGGGCGGCGGCCCTGGCCTGGGGCAACATCTCGCTCGGCGGCCTCATCATTTTGCTCATGGGGCCGGTGGACGCGCTGGACGGGGCGACGGCCCGCGCCAGCGGCCAGAAGTCGCCCTTCGGCGCGTTCGTGGATTCGGTGACGGATCGCTACTCGGAAGCCATCATCTTTCTGGGTTTGATGATCCATTACTTGCGCCAGCCGGGCGATCAGGCGCAAGCCCTGGTGTTGATCTTTCTCTCGTTCGCCGGCTCGGTGATGGTGTCTTACGCCAAAGCCCGGGCCGAGGCGCTGAACTTCGACGCCAACGTGGGCTGGCTGACGCGGGTGGAACGCTATCTCATTCTCGCTCCGTTACTCCTCATTAACCAGCCGATGGCGGCTTTGCGGTTGATCGCCGTGTTGGCCAACGTTACTGCCCTCCAGCGCATCTTTCATGTGCGGCGGCAGTTTTATGATAAGAACAAGTGACAATTCACAATGCTCAATTCACAATTGCAAATTGAGCATTGTGAATTGAGCATTCATTCTCAAGGAACTCCTATGTCTATTGACGCACTCGGCATTCACCTCGGCCCGCTCTACCTGCGGTTCTATGGAGTCATTCTCGTCGGCGGAGCGATGGTCAGCGCTTATGTGGCCTCGCTCGAGGCGCGGCGCAAAGGCCTCAACCCGGACTATGTTTGGGACGGCTTGATCTGGGCGCTCATCGGCGGCATCGTCGGCGCGCGGCTCTATCACGTCTTCACCCCGCCGCCGAGCATGGTGGCCCAGGGCTTCACCACCGAATCCTACTTTGCCGATCCGATCAAAATCTTCCAGGTCTGGAACGGCGGCCTCGGCATTCCGGGCGGCATCGCCGGCGGCCTGCTTGGCCTGTGGCTCTACACGCGCTACGCCAAGTTGAATTTCCTCACCTGGGTGGACCTGGCCACCCCGGCTCTGGCTCTGGGTCAGGCCATTGGCCGCTGGGGCAACTTCGTCAACCAGGAACTCTATGGCAAGCCGACGGATTTGCCCTGGGGCATCTTCATCGAGCAACAAAACCGCCTCCCCGGTTACACCGAGTTCGAGCGATTCCACCCAACGTTCCTTTACGAGTCGATCCTCAACCTGGCCGCCTGCCTGGCTCTGCTGTGGATCGCCCGCCGTTTCGCCGACCGCCTCAAACCGGGCGATATGTTCCTGAGCTATCTGGTGATGTACCCCACCATCCGCTTCTTCATGGAATTATTGCGGCTCGACAGCAGTGAATTTGGCAACCTCAACATCAACCAGATGTTGTCTATCGTGGTCGCCGTCGCCAGCGGCATTGCCCTGATGATCCGCCACCGCCGCCAGCGGCGGATGAGCCAAAAGGCGGCCAGCAACGGGTAGTAATCGGTTATCAGTTATTGGTTATTGGTGATCGCCAATAACTGATAACCAATAACTAATACCTGATCATTTATCCTGCAACATCTGACATGATCGAAGCCCACGCCCTCACCAAACACTTCGACGACTTTCACGCGGTCGAGTCGGTCTCGCTTAGTGTGGCCGCCGGGCAGGTGCTGGCCCTGCTGGGGCCGAACGGCGCCGGCAAGACGACGACGGTGCGGATGCTCACCTCGATCCTCAAACCGACCTCCGGCTCGGCCACGGTAGCCGGCTTCGACGTGGTGCGCGACCCGGACGGCGTGCGGGCTAATATCGGCGTTCTCACCGAGCATCACGGCCTGTACCTTCGCAGTTCGGGCGAAGAGTATCTCGACTTCTTCGCCGAACTCTACGGCCTCCCACGCGAAAGGCGGCGACCCCGGATCGTCGAACTGCTCGAACGGTTCGGCATGGCCGACGCCGCCCGCCGCCGAATCGGCGAATACTCCAAAGGCATGCGCCAAAAGCTGGCTCTCATCCGGGCCATGTTGCACGACCCGCCGGTGCTCCTGCTCGACGAGCCAACGTCGGCCATGGACCCACAAAGCGCCAAGCTGGTGCGTGACGCCATTGCCGACCTTCGCACCGACCGCCGGGCCATCATCCTTTGCACCCACAACCTGGTTGAAGCCGAGTCGCTGGCCGACTCGATTGCCATCATTCGCAAAGGCCGCATCATCGCCAGCGGCAACCCTGAGGCCCTCAAGGATCAACTCCTCGGCCCGGCCATGATGGAACTGCGGCTGGCTGTGCCGCTCGACGGTTTGGCCGACTCTGTTTCCGACCTGATCACTGTGGCCGAACGCGGCGAGAACTGGTTGCGCTACAGCGCGCCAGACGCCGCCGACCTTAACCCGCGCTTGCTCAATCGGCTGGCAGAGGCTAAGATACCCGTGCTCACCCTGTCTGAAGTGCCGCGAAGTATTGAGGCGGTTTACTTGCGGGCGGTGGAGGAGGACGAACGATAGCCAGACTTCCGAAGTCTTTGAGACTTCGGAAGTCTGGTTGATACGCTGACAAATTATGGCCGCCGGAACTTTATCCCGCTCCGATTTCAGCCGCGCCTTCGTCATCGCCCGCCGCGAGATTCGCGACGGCTTTCGCGACTGGCGCATCATCGCGCCCATCCTCGTTCTCACCCTCTTCTTCCCGGCGCTCATGAACTTCACCGCCAGCCAGGCCGTGGCCTTTGTGAGCGAATACGGCGCGCCCGTCATCGGCGACCGCCTCATCCCCTTCCTGCTGATGATCGTCGGCTTCTTCCCGATCTCGGTCTCGCTCGTCATCGCCCTCGAAAGTTTTGTCGGCGAGAAGGAACGCTTCTCGCTCGAGCCTTTGCTCACCTCGCCGCTCTCCAACATCCAGCTTTACGTTGGCAAAACGCTGGCCGCCACCGTGCCGCCCCTGCTGGCCGCTTACCTCGGCATCATCGTTTACCTGGTCGGTTTGTATATCAGCCTGCGCTGGACGCCGCCGCCCGTCTTGTTGCTTCAGATCGTGACCCTGACGACGGTGCAGGCCACGGTGATGGTGAGCGGGGCGGTGGTCATCTCCACCCAGACCACCAGCGTGCGGGCCGCCAACCTGCTGGCCTCCTTCATTGTCATTCCCATGGCCCTGCTGGTGCAGGGCGAGAGCCTGGTGATGTTCTGGGGGCGCTACGACGTGCTGTGGGTCATCATCTTCGGGCTGGTGATGATCAACGCCGTGCTGGTGCGAATGGGCGTGCGCCTCTTCAACCGCGAAGAACTGCTGGGCCGCGAACTCGACGAACTCAACTTCCCGCAAATGGCCCGCGTGTGCTGGCGCGAATTTGCGGGCGAAGCAAAGGGTTCGCTGTTCCGCTGGTATCAAATTGAAGTGACCAAATCTCTGCGCCACATGCGTTGGCCGATCCTGATGATGGCCCTGGCCAGCGTTGCCGGTTACTTCGTCGGCCAATACTACGCCTCCGTCTTTCAGTTTCCGCCGGAGATGATGGACCTGACAAACATCTCATCCGGTTTGCGCGAACGGCTGGAGCAGTTTGGCCTGTTCTCGGCCAGCGGCGTCGGCCTGATTCTGTTTCAAAACCTGCGGGCGGTGCTGATCGCGGCGGCGCTTGGCGTGTTCAGCTTTGGCGTGCTGGCAGTAGTGATCTTGATGCTGCCGACGACGCTGGCCGGATATTTCGCCGGTCAACTCGCTTTGGCCGGATATAACCCCTTCCTCTTTTTGATCGCCTTTATCCTGCCGCACGGCATTCTCGAAATCCCGGCGGTCATCCTGGTGGGGGCCGCCACCATTAATTTGGGCGCCAGCCTCATCTCGCCCCCGCCGGGCAAAACCGTCATAGACGGCTGGCTGATGGCGCTGGCCGACTGGCTCAAAATTTTCATCGGCCTGGTCGTGCCCATGCTGGCGGGCGCGGCCCTGCTGGAAGTGTTTGTCACGCCCAACATTGTTGTCGCCATGTTAGGACGATAGAAAACAAGGAGGCCCGATCATGTTCGTTCGCTCTACTCAACTGCTCACGATCACCTACGTGCGCCCGTGGCGGCCTCCCACCGACGTTTACGAAACCGAAACCGACGTGGTGGTGGAAGTCGAAATCGCCGGCATGCGCGACGAGGATTTCCACGTCTCGCTCGAAGGCCGGCTGTTGACCATTAGCGGGACGCGGGCTGACAAGCCGCGTGAGCGGCGGGCTTACCACGAGATGGAAATACCCTCCGGCGAATTTCGGACTGACCTTGAACTGCCGGTGACTATTGACACGGACGCCATCCGGGCCGTCTACGAAGATGGCTTTCTGCGAATTCGATTGCAGAAAGCGTAGGGGCGAAGCATTCGCTCCTTGACTTTGCCGAACTCAAAACCTATAGGGCGAATGCTTCGCCCGCGTGAGAAATCGTGAATGACAGCAACAAAATGGTACGCGCTTGAATTGTCCCCTGAAACTGCCGAAGGCTGGCTGGAGCTGGCCCAGGCACAGTTGATGCCCATCCTCACAAAAGTTGGAGAGAAGTCTGGCGGCCAACCCGGAGAAGAAGAAGAAGGTGAAAAGGCGCCTCATTTGCCTGAGGTGTTGTCAATCCTGCCTCTGCGCGGGGTGGTGGTCTATCCACTGACGGCTGTGCCGCTCACGGTGGGCCAGCCGCGCTCGGTGCGGCTGGTGGACGACGCTTCGGTGGGCCAACGTATGATTGGCCTGCTCACCAGCGTGAACCCCGAACTGGAGACGCCCGGCCCCGACGACTTGTATCGTATCGGCACCGCGGCCCAGGTGCTTCGCCTCTTCCGCGCACCCGACGGCGCCATCCGGTTGTTGGTGCAGGGCTTGAGCCGCATCCGGGTTGACGAGTTCGTGGAGACCGACCCGTATCTCAAGGCTCGCGTCTCGCTCGTGCCCGAAGCGAAGCTCGAAGAGGGCATTGAGGTGGAAGCCCTGATGCGAAGCGTGATGGATCAATTTCAACGCTTCGCCGAGTTGATGCCGTCACTCCCGGCAGAACTTTTGGCCTCGGCCCTGAACGTGGATGACGCCCGTCAGTTGGTCTACGGCGTGGCCACTTACGTTCGCATGACTCTGGCCGACGCCCAGCATTTGCTGGAGATGGACAGCATCACCGAAAAGCTCAAGACCTTGCTGGTGCTGTTGAGCAAAGAAGTGGAAGTGATGGAACTGGGCCGCAAGATTCAGCAGGACGCCCAGGGCGAGATCGAAAAAGTCCAGCGCGATTATTTTCTGCGCGAGCAGATGAAGGCCATTCAGCGCGAGCTGGGCGAGGCCGACGAGCAGACGATGGAGGCCGAGGAGTTTCGCAAGAAGATCGAGGCCCTCAGCCTGGGATCATTACGGCCTCAAAGACATCAAGGAGCGCATCCTTGAGTTTTTGGCGGTGCGTAAACTGCGCCTGGAGAGAAAGGAAGAACGCAAGGCCGCCCCTGAGCCGACCGACTTGATCCGCCGTGAACGGGAGGGTGTGATCTTGTGTTTCGTGGGGCCGCCCGGCGTGGGGAAAACGTCACTGGGCCAGTCCATCGCCCGGGCCATGGGCCGCAAGTTCATTCGCATGTCGCTCGGCGGCGTGCGCGACGAGGCCGAGATACGCGGCCACCGCCGCACTTACATCGGCGCTCTCCCCGGCAGAATCATGCAGGCCCTGAGACGGGCTGAGTCTAAAAACCCGGTCTTCATGCTGGACGAGGTGGACAAGCTCGGCGCGGACTATCGCGGCGATCCTTCCTCGGCTTTGAACTGGCTGGACACCGTCCCCGGCCCTCTGCGCGACCGGATGGAGATTTTGCAACTCTCCAGCTACACCGAGGGCGAGAAGTTGGCGATTGCCAAAGGCTACCTCATCCCGCGCCAGATTCGCGAGAACGGCCTGCGTCTCGACGAACTGGGTTTCAGCGACGAGGCCATCCTGACGATGATCCGCAGTTACACCCGCGAGGCGGGCGTGCGCAATTTGGAGCGCGAGATCGGCAGTGTTTGCCGGAAATTGGTGACTAAGATTGCCGAGGGCGGCACGACTAAGGTGGCAATTGACAGCGCCGACGTAAAAGAGTATCTTGGCAAGCCGAAGTTCTATTACACCGAGGAAGTGGAGGAACGAACGTCGGTGCCGGGGGTGGCGACGGCCCTGGCCTGGACGCCTATCGGCGGCGACGTAATGTTCATCGAGGCCACCCACATGCCCGGCGGGCGAGGCTTCCAGATCACCGGCCAGCTGGGTGACGTGATGCAAGAGTCGGCGCGGGCGGCGCTCTCTTACGTTCGATCCAAGTCTGCCGAATACGGTCTGCCGGACGACTTTTTCGGCAAGCACGACATTCACTTGCACATCCCCGCCGGGAGCCAGCCCAAAGACGGCCCCAGCGCCGGGGTGACGATGGCGACGGCGCTGGTGTCGCTCATCTCCGGCAAGCCGGTGCGGCACGACGTGGGCATGACCGGCGAGATCACCCTGCGCGGCCAGGTTCTGCCCATTGGCGGCGTGAAGGAAAAGGTGCTGGCCGCCCACCGGGCCGGACTCAAGACCATCATCCTGCCGCGCCGCAACGAGAAAGACCTTGAGGACGTGCCGGAAGAGATTCGCAAACAGATCAAGTTTGTGTTTGCCGACCGGGTGGACGAGGTGGTGAACGCCGCCCTGTCGCAACCGTTGAATGGCAGAAAGAAAACAGGCAAGAAGAAATCTGCCAGTGGCCAGGCCCATCAAAAAACTAAAGGCAGTATTCGCCAACGGAGATCAGGTGCGGCAACCTGAGGAGACACGTATGAAGCACTTGCGTTCAACTAGAAATTCACGCCCCAATGTTCTGTTCGTCGCGTCCCTTGTCATCCTCCTGTTGTCTGTTGGCGTTGCAGTTTCTGCTGAACCAGCGGCCACCTGCCGACGGGCGAGTTTTGGTTTACCGCAATGGGGCGCTACTGGCGATTCGCGATGTAACAGGATGGCCGTATTATGCGAGCGGTGGGTATATTGGCCTTTGGACCATAGGTGCCAGCAATGCATTGTTTGACGACTTTGGAGGCGGAGGAGTACCATAAACTGGCTTGACAAGAAGGTGGGTCATGGGCCATCTATCTAAACTAGTCAAACATCTGCGCCTGAGAATGCTCTTACTCGTACTTGGATTGGTGTCGTGCCAGCCTGCAACAACAGATCTGTCGATGATTACACCAAGTACTGAAACTTTGGTTGCGACACTGGCCCCAGAAGTAGTAGCTATACCAAGCCCTTCCATAACCTCTCCTCCGCCGGTATCAACTCCTTCCACCGCTGGATGGATTCTTTATCAGAGTGATACATATTTCTATCTCATTAATGCTGGTAGAGGTGGCTCAACCCGCTATCAGGGATTTGACCTCTCCTGGTCACCTGATGGACAACGGATTGTATTTACAGACAGGAAAAACATTTATGTGATGCATGTTGATGGAAGCGGATTAACTGTCGTTACTAATTTTGACAAATCTGATAAAGAAGGCGTCCGTTTCTATCCGCACTGGTCGCCAGATGGTAAACGGATTGCTTTCTGGTCATCAGATGGCTTTTATTACGCTCTATATGTTGTAAGTGCCGACGGTAGTGATCTGAGCTACTTGGCTAGCATTGGGCTTGCTGGTTTGGGTTATAAGGAGCCAATATGGTCGCCGAATAGCCGGCAAATTGTCTATTCGCGGACTAGTGAACATGAAAAAAGACCCTCCTCGATTTTTATTATCGATGTGGGGTTGGGGGCAGGAAAACACCTGACTGATCGAGGAGATGAGTACTGTCTAGAAACTTGTCCAAGCGATTTTGATCCGATCTGGGCTCCAAATGGACAGCAGATTGTTTTTACATCTACACGTGATGGCAACTATGAAACCTACCGGATAAATAGCGATGGTAGCCATGAAGTTCGCCTTACTGACGATCCGGCTTATGATGGCGAGTTGAATTGGTCACCGGATGGGCAACGAATTGTATTTGTGTCTGCAAGAGATGGCAACCCTGAAATCTATGTCATGAACGCGGATGGAAGTGATCAGTCTCGTTTGACTAATAACACAGCTGTGGATGGACAACCTGCTTGGTCACCGGACGGGCAACGAATTGTGTTTGCGTCTGCACGAGATGGCAATGATGAAATCTACCTTATGAATGCCGATGGAAGCAACCAGATCCGCTTGACCAACACCCCGACGGAAGAAGATGGGCACCCAATTTGGTCGCCACAATTAGAAGGAAACAATTAGGCAAGAAATGCATCAAGTTTTGTAATCCGGCAAAGAAACCACACCTTGCTACAGTAAAGAGGAAAACTGTGCCAAAAATATTAATCGTAGACGACGATCGGAGCATGGTGAAACTACTCACCACCCTCCTTCAACTTGACGGGTTTCAGGTGATTCACGAGGCGCGTGGGGCTGAGGTGCTTGGCATCATCCGGGCCCAAAGGCCGGATGCAGTTTTGATGGACGTTCACCTGTCGGACGCCGACGGGATTGATCTGCTCCGCCAGGTTCGGGCCGACGCCGCGATTGGCGGGACGCCCATCATCATCGCTTCAGGCGAAGACGTTCGCTATCAATGTGAAGAGGCCGGCGCCAACGGCTTCATTCTCAAACCCTACTCGCCCGACCAGCTAACTGAAGCCCTAAAGAAGGCCATTGTCTGATTCGAGATTGCTGTGAGTCGAAAACCTAAACCCAAAAAGACACCCCCTCGCGCCGCAACCTGGCGGCGGATGGACCTTCACCTGCACACCCCGGCCTCCAGCGATTATCAGGAGTCAGGCGTGGCCTGGCTCGATTTTTTGCAAAGGGCCGAAGCGCGCGGCCTCGACATCATCGGCGTCACCGACCACAACACCGTGGCCGGCTACCGCCGCTTGCGGGCCGAGATTGAGGAGCTGGAACTGCTGGAGCGCCTCAACCGCCTGCGCCCGGACGAGAAGAAGCGGCTCGACGAGTACCGTCGCCTGCTGACAAAAATTCTGGTTCTGCCCGGTTTCGAGTTCACTGCCACCTTTGGTTTTCACATCATCGGCCTGTTCTCGCCGGCCACGCCCATTCGCGACATCGAGCACATTCTGCTCAACCTCAACGTCCCATCTGATCAACTTGACAAAGGCTCCTCGACCGTCGGCGCAACGGCTGACGTGTTGACGGCTTACGAACAGATTGACGAGGCGGGCGGGCTGGTCATTGCCGCCCACGCCAACTCGTCCAACGGCGTCGCCATGCGCGGCTTCACCTTCGGCGGGCAAACCAAAATTGCTTACACGCAAGACCCGCACCTGCACGCCCTCGAAGTGACCGATTTGGAGCAGAAGGGCCGCCGGGCCACCGCCGCTTTCTTCAACGGCAGTAAGCCTGAGTATCCGCGCCGCATGCACTGCATTCAAGGCTCGGACGCTCACCGCCTGCGCCGCGACCCCAACAGCGTCAAGAACTTGGGCCTGGGCGACCGCACCACCGAAGCCCTGCTCGACGACGTTTCGTTCGAGTCTCTGCGCCAGCTCTTCCTGGGCAGTGACTTCGCCCGGACGCGGCCTTATCGCGGCAGCCTCGGCGAGGTGGCCTTCGATTACATTCAGGCCGCGCGCGAACAAGGCCCCAACATCGTGCAGGATTTTCACGACAGCCTGAACGGCAAGGCCAAGCTCACGGCAGTGCTGGCCGACGTTTGCGCCTTTGCCAACATCAACGGCGGCACGCTCTACATCGGAGTGAGCGCCGACGCCAAACATGCTCCGGTCGGCGTGCAGGGCGCGCCTGCCGCCGCCGCCAAACTACAAAAAGAAATCGCCTCGCGCTTGTTGCCCTCGCTTGCCATCACCGTGGACGTGCAGGAAACGCACGGTAAGAAGATCGTCCGCGTTCTCGTGCCGCGCGGCGACGACCCGCCTTATGCCATTGACGACAACAAGATTTATCTGCGACAGGAGGCCGAGACCTCGCTGGCCGTGCGCGACGAGATTGTGCAGTTGACTCTTCGGGGAGGCCGCCTCGCCGGAGTGGCCGCTTCGCAAACCGAGGCCGAGTCCCAGGCCGCCCCGGTGGAGGCGACCACGGCGGCGGCCTCCCCGATGACCTCGGCCTCAGCCCCGCTCGACGCGCCGCGCACCGGAGTCGAGATCGTCGCCACCGAAAAACGCAACGGCAAGCTCTATCACACCGTGCGCGATTTGCGAAACGGCAACATCGTCAAGAACGTCACCCGCTCTTCGGCCCGTCACCTGTGGCGCTATGCCATCGGCCAGGCCGAGGGCGCCGCCCCGAACGAAAAGGCCATCACCTGGCACGGCGATTTGGGGTTGATCCGCAGGCAACAAAAAGGCAACGCCATCCGCTTTGATTTGATCCAGCGCGCGCCCGAAGGTGTGCGCGTTTACTACGGCGTCACCGACGACGGCATTCACGGGGCGTGGAAGAAAGTGGTGGGCGGCGAGGAGGAGTGAGAGTTTGCCGTCTAATCCGCCCTCGCCTTTTTCAACGGATTGCCTGCCTCTGCCGGGAAGCCGCCCGGCAGATCAATGTCGCAAGAAAGAACCAGGGTCGTGGGCGGATTAGAGAGGCTGAATTGCCTCCAGTCTCAACCTTCATGATCCGCGACTTCAACCTTGCCAATGATTACGACGCCGTCCTTGCCTTGTGGCGCTCCGCCGGGCCGGGCGTCCACATTGGCCTCTCGGACACGCGCGAAGAAATTGCCAGAAAGCTGGAGCGCGACCCTGATTTGTTTTTGGTCGCTGAGGATGCGGGGCGCATTGTTGGCTCGGTAATGGGCGGCTGGGACGGACGACGAGGAACGGTCTATCACCTGGCTGTCGCCGCCGAACATCGCGGGCGCGGCGTTGGCCTGGCGCTCATGAACGAATTGGAGTCGCGCCTCAGGGCCAAAGGCTGTTACAAGTATTACCTGCAAGTAACGTCCGACAACGAAGATGTGATGCGCTTCTACGAAAAGCTTGGCTGGACGCGTTCGCCCAACATCTTCATGAGCAAGACTCTCGGCTGATCAATTCTCCAATTCTCTACTTCTCTAATTTCATGCGCGTTGGCATTATCACGATTTCAGATCGCTCCTCACGCGGCGAGCGCCCCGACGCCGCCGGGCCGCTCATCGCCCAAATCCTCACCGAAAAATTTGGCTGGGACTGCTCACTCACCACCGTCCTTCCCGACGAACTCGATCAAATTCGCGACACGCTGATCGCCTGGGCTGACGACGGGCGGGCCGGCTTGATTCTCACCACCGGCGGCACGGGCTTTGCGCCGCGCGACGTGACGCCTGAGGCCACTCGCGCCGCCCTCGAGCGCGAAGCGCCCGGCATCCCCGAAGCCCTGCGCGCCGCCAGCCTGGCCGTTACCCAGCACGCCATGCTCTCGCGGCAGGTGGCCGGCATTCGCAAGCGGACGCTCATCATCAACATGCCCGGCAACCCCAAAGCCGTGAAAGAAAATCTCGACGTGCTGATCCCGATCCTGCCGCACGCGCTCGAACTGCTTGGCAACGATCCGGGCGCAGAGGCCGGGCATCGTTCTGTTTGATGCTACACGAAGGCACAAGGACACAAAGGCACAGAAAACGTGGACTCAACGGCTTCATCATCCGTTTTGCTTTCACCATGCAAGGTATCACCACCGCCGCCATTCTCGGCATCCGCCTCATGATCGCCATCATCCCCATCCTCGCCTCTGCTGTCGTCATCCGGACTCTGCAATGCTATCCTTTGCATGGCGATAAGTTGAAGAAGTTGCAGGCGAAGATTGCCTCAATGCGAGTAGGGTAAACTTAGCATGTGACCACCGAACCACCCAACCACCGAACCACCCAACTTACCCGAACTGATCTAGTAGCCTTTATCTTTATCTTCCTCGCCGCCCTCGCCTTCGTCTGGCCGCTCTTTGCGCCCGGCTGGATCATCCCGCAAGGCAGCGGCGACCTCGTCTCCTTCCTTTGGCCCACCTACCGCTACGCCGCCCAGCACCTCAACTTTCAGTCACTGTTCACTAATTACCGTTCACTGCTTTGGAACCCCACCCTCTACTCCGGCGCTCCCTTCGCCGCCGACAACCAGACCGGCCTCTTCTACCCGCCTAACTTTCTTCTCTTCCTCCTCTTCCCTGATTTACCCTACACTGCCCTCGAAGCCCTCGTCGCCTTCCACCTCTTCCTCTCCGGCGCGGGCATGTACCTCTTCACGCGCTTCGAGCTTCGAGATTTGGGATTTTGGAAATTGGAGTTTGGAATTTTTCCTGCCCTCGCCTTCATGGCCTCCGATGTCTTCATCACCCACCTCGGCAACCTCAACATCATCGCCGTCTCTGCCTACCTCCCCCTCATCTTCCTCTGCCTTCGCCAAACTCTTGACGTTTCTCGTTTGACGTTTGACGCAATGCGCTGGTCAATTCTCACCGGCCTCCTCCTCGGCCTCGCCACCCTCGCCGGCCACGCCCAAATGACCTTCATCCTCGCCCTCGCCTGCGCCCTCTACGGCCTCTACGAACTTATCATTCAGCGCCACTGGCGCGTCATCGCCCTCGGCGCGCTCTCGGCCCTCGTCGCCTTCGGCCTGGCC